>JBPCVD010000539.1:0-17977 GCA_051010815.1 Rubripirellula sp. | reverse complement strand
GGTCTTCGATCAGCAAGTATCGCGCGTCGACATCGATCCCTTCCAGCTCCGAACGTAGGCCCGAGGGCCAGACGATTTCGATTTTGTCGACTTTTTTGCACTCGCCCAAGCCGATGTCGATCACCGCTTCATCGCTGCACAGGAAACCGTCGCCTGCGGTGGTCCAGTGAGTGGATCGTTGATCGTCAAACCACACAGTGGCTTTTGCGCCGACTGCACCTCGCTCGCTTCCGGTCCCGACGAATTCCAATTGAAGCCAGTGACCAGGGGACTCGGTATCGTTGCGAAGAATCGCTAGTGGGTGATCCAAATGTCCGATGGCAAGGTCTTGTCGTCCGTCGCGGTTGAAGTCCAACGAAGCCATGGCGCGGCCGACGTAGGAGCCAGCAAAATACTCGCTCTTCCCACCGGAGTCCGCGAGTTCAAAATGGTTCCCGTGATTCATGATCAATTGGGGAGGCATTCGAAACTCCTGGTCATCCGGAAGTTGGTCGAAGACGTGCCCGTTGCTAATCGCGATATCGAGCCATCCGTCACGATCAAAGTCGATGGCCTTGGTGCCAAAGCCAACCATTGGACGCGTCAAAGTGGCCAAGTTCCAGCGGATCGACGAGTCAACGAATGCGCCCCCATCCGTCTGCAAATAGAGATTGGATGACTCATTGAGAAAGTTCGTGACATGCAGATCGACGCGCAAGTTGCGGTCGAAGTCGCCGGCGGCGATTCCCATGGCGGCCGTCGCCAAGCCTTCGAAGCCGTGAGCCACGCCAAGACTGTCCGCCGTGTTCAACCATTTTCCGTCGTCGTTTCGCTTCCACAAGTGATTGGGTCGGGCGTCATTGGCAACAAAAATTTCATTGCCTGGTTCGTCGTCGAAGTCGGTGACCATGATCCCAAGCCCCGAGCCCATCTTTTGGTCGTCACCGAACGATTCTTCGGACCAGTGTCCGCTGCTGTCAGATCGAAACCAGCGATCGAGTTCGGCGTCATGTGTGATGGGGCCAGGAGTTTCGTACGTTCCATCGGGCAACTTTTGCGGCGGAGAAAACGCGTCATCCAAACTCAAGTAATTGGTTTCGATCAGATCGGGCAACGTGTCGCCGGTGATATCGGCGATGGCAACGGAAGTGGTGAATTTGGGCGGATGGACCCCGAGTAGATCGGTCCGATCTTGAAACGTTCCATCACCGTTGTTTAGCAAGACACGATTTGCCCCGATGCTGCCGAGAAACAAATCAGGGAATCCATCCTGGTTCAGGTCTCCGACTGCAATGCCATGCGTGTATCCGAAGTCCTCGGTATTCGCCGCGGGCGTGACGTTCGTGAACTCGCCTTCAAGATTCCGGAGCATTTCGTTGCTGGCGGCCCCGTCGAATTTGGGTGGGCGACCCGCGCCTTGAGCCAGATAGAGGTCGGGCCAGCCATCGAGATCGAAATCGATCACTCCAATTCCCCCGCCCAGAGACTCGTACAGCGAGAGAAGAGTTAAGTCGACCTCCAGGTCATTGCGCCATTGGAACTGAACGCCGATCTCTGACGCGACGTTGACCAAAGCGGGTTGCGCCAAGGGTTGGTGTCGTACCGAATGCGAACCGGTTGGCGCATTTCGTTGAGCGATCGAGGGGCTGACCTTCATGACCTCGCTGAAGCCAGGTTCGAGTTGGAATTGCTGTGGGTCGATCGCAGCCAGCCTGACCTGCTCTAGGATCTCGTCGAGGTCCCCCATCGATTGCAGCTGCGCCCGGTGCTGCGCCAAGGCGGCGCGTTCCGCACGAGCTTCGGGTGGGATCACATTCAGGTACCACTGAATGGCTTCGAAGGGCCGTCCAATTTTTGTGAGCCATTCGGCCTGCTTTTGCCAAAGGCTCCGATCCCGAGGTGTTTTGTCGATGTCCTCCATGATCCTTTGGCTCGTGCCGACCTGGTTCGACAGCATCAGCATCTGTTCCGCATCCTCATCACGCCCCATCGCTGTGAGCGTTCCGTATACCCGCTGATAGCTGATGCGATCGGTCGGGTCGCGAGAAATCGTTTCCAAGAATGCCCGTGACGCTGCTTCGTGTTTCCCGGCTGCCATCAGACGCGTGCCGATCGCGGCCCAGAAGTCGCTCCACTGTCGCACGCTTTCGTCCGTCTTCTGATACCAAAGTCCGAATCGTTCCCAGTCTTGCGACTCGGCTAGCAAGCGGCCGAAAAGGGCAGACGAAGGTGAAGAAGCGTTGCCTGCCTCTTGCTCAGCGGTCAACGCATCGAGCCCCGCTTGGATCGCGCCCTGCGAATGGTGCCAGCGCGCCAAACCCAGCCCGGGCGCGAAGACTCCTTTGGCTTGCGCCGGTGTTAAATTTCGGGGAAACGCTGCGTTCCGCTCGACGAGCGACATCACCTCGCCCATATCTGCCTGACCAAGGACGCAGAGCACGTCGGCCTGCATTGATGCCTCTTGTCGGCGTCCGTGCTTGCACATCAGGCTCCAGCTGAGGTGCCGCCAGCGGGGCTCTTGGGGCTGGGAGGCAACCAGCCGTTTCAAGTCTGCGAATGCGATTTCTTCATTGCCCCCCTGAATCAATTGCTGGAGACGCAGCTCTGCAGCTTTTTTTCCAAATCGACTCTCCTCCACCGGGATTGTTCCGGCCAGCTCAGCCGCTTTGTCCGTATCACCTTGGAACGCCTCAATCTGAGCCGCCAAGTAAATTGCGTCTGGCTTCCCAGGGGATTCAATCAGAGCACGCTGTACCGACTCCCTTGCCGCATCGTATTGCCGCAAATCAAGTTGACGCCTAGCCTTGAGGAGCCAGTCCTCTTTTGCAGGAGCGGTTGCTGAAGCTGGCGTCGGCGAAGAAGGTGTACTCTTTGTGCCTCCGCTGGCGATCACGAGCACCACCATGATGATGCCGCCAGTTGCTGTGTGGATTCGCCGTCCCGTCATCGAAATCTTCATCGTCACTATCCTACCGCAGCGAATGCATTTCCCGTCAGGTCCATACGGAATCAGCCGCGAGACAGGTCGGCACCCTGCCAGACGATGGTTCGTGGGTGTTCTGCTCGGAGCGGTTTGCACCCTGGTTGCAGGATGCGGAAAAAATGATCAGACGGCACGCAGTGGCACCAGCGATTCCCCCGCTGCGGTGAATCAGCCGGGCGAAGTTGGCGGAGACGTGAGTGCAAGTTCCCTTGATGAAATACAGCAGTTGATCGCCGAGGGCGATGGCAAGCAAGCTTTGAGTTCCGTGCAGCGATACTTGATTCGCCACCCGCAGGACCCGCAAGCGCTCGTGATTGCGGCTCAGGCAAATCATCTGTTGGGGGATTCGGATCGTTCGATCGAACTGCTCGAGGAGGCGTCATCCTTGTGGCCGGAAAATCGGGCGAATCTTCAAGCTCGGATCGCGAACTTACTGGCTGACGAGGCGAGGTGGGCGGAGGCGATTCAGCGCCTTCAGCGGGTTGTTCATGACGATCCCGAATTCGACAACGCGCGACATTCGCTCGCCGGGATTCTCAATCTGCGTGGATTTCGTTTTGACGCCAATCAGCAGGTTCGTGAACTTTGCCGGCGCGGAGGAGCATCCCCCGAAGAGTTGCGGGGGCTGATCTGGCCGTCTCGAACTTACGTTACGTTTGCCGAAAAGCCGGATGTCGAATCTGCCGACAAGCTCCAGTCGATTGGTGTGCTCAGTGCGGCACGCGCCCTGTATGGGCAAGGGGATCTTCGGGACGCGCTTCGCGTGTTGCGTGAAAGCGAGCTCGTTCGTCGCAAGGATCCGTGTGCGTATGCGTTGTATGGTCAAGTCATGATCGAGTCGCAGGGTTTTGAGGATTTCCCCGCCTGGTACGAGGGGGCTCCGGACGAGTGTCAGGCTTACCCGAGTTACTGGATGGCGATGGGTGGATGGGCGTTGCACTTGGGGGAAAACGATCTGGCCGTTCGTATGTTCGGCGAGGCGGTTCTGAGAGAGCCGGGCGATGCCGCCGGACTGAACCGATTGACCCAGGCTTTGGATGCTGTCGGAGAGATCAAGGTCGCGGACTCTCTTCGGCAACGCAGTGAGCAAATCAATCAGATCACTCAAATTGCAAAAGTCGTATTGGCGAGCCCTGACGTGGGGCCTCAGTCGATCAGCGAACTTTCGAATCGGCTCGCAGTCGCGGGTCGACCGCTTGAAGCGCTGGCGTGGCACCGAATTGCGCTGCAGCGTGCTGGGGGCGATCCGAACGCGATGCAATCGCTTGCCGTTCAACAAGCTCGTGTCGTGAAGGCCGAACAGCAAAACGCGGAGCACTTGCAGTCGGTTTTGCTTCAGGGTTTGGACCTTGCTCAATATCCCCTGGATGAATCGCGACTTGCACGGGCGGTTGATTCGAATCCGTCGCTCGCTCGCTCGAGCCAGCCCAGACGAGAGGAGGCGGAAATCATCGCTCTGCAGCCGCGATTCACGAATGTTGCGAGCCAAGCAAAACTTGAGTTTCAATACGCCAACGCGCCCGTGCCAGTCGAAAGAGAGTTCCGGATTTTCCAAGCGTATGGCGGTGGCGTGGCTTGTCTGGACTTTGATTTAGACGGTTGTATCGACTTCTATTTCGGTCAAGCAAGTGGCGAGCCTCCGGATGAAGAGGGCACGCGGCCCAATCAATTGGCGCGGAATCTCGGACGCCAATTCGTCAACGTGACGGCTGAATCTGAAACCGACGATCGAAGCTACACCTGTGGAGTCACTTCGGGGGATTGGAATCAAGATGGTTGGCCCGATCTCTTGATTGGAAACATGCAACGCAACCGGTTGCTCATCAACCAAGGTGATGGAACCTTTCGCTTGCAGTCCGGTGATGGGGAATGGCAACAAGCTCGTTACACGACCGGCGTTGCGATCGCAGACGTGGATGGAGATAACCTGCCAGACATTGTGGAGGTGAACTACCTGGAAGATCAGCGAATGTTTGATCCGATTGAACGCAAGCCTGATGGGACGCCCGTCCGATTACCTGGCCCACTTCATTTCACTTCAGCGGGTGACCGACTTTTTCGATCCCAAGGTGATGGAACGATGCAGGGTAGTCCCCTTGGCGATCCATCCGATGATAGGCGGGCGACTGGTTTAGGTCTGCTCATCACGAACATCGATGATCGACCCGGCAACGAACTCTTTGTTGCAAACGATTTGATGGCGAACCGGCTTTGGTCACGGGACGGTGCGGGCACGCAGAGTTCATGGAAGGACGTCGCAGTGATTCGGGGCGTGGCCTATGGCGCCAATGGAATGCCGCTGGCATGCATGGGGATCGCGGCGGCCGATTTCGACGAAAATGGTCGGCTGGATCTGCACATCACCAACTTTGAAGATCAATGGTCCAATCAGTACATGCAGCGAGAGGATGGCGGATTCACCGATTTAACACTTCCGCTGGGGCTGGATCGTGACTCACTCAAGATGCTCGGGTTTGGAACTCAGGCTCTCGACTACGACCTCAACTCGACCGTCGATCTGGTCGTCGGTAATGGACATGTCGAGGACTATCGGTCGCGAGGCAGTCAATTCGAGATGCCAACCCAGGTCTTCGCGTGGGAGCAACGCGGTTTTCGGCTAATGGAAGTCGCAGGAGACCCGTCGTATTGGAGCCAGGGCCACCTTTCGCGGGCGATGGCAAAGTGCGACTGGAATCGCGACGGAAGAGTCGATTTGATCGTCACCGACCTGCGGCAACCGGTCGCATTGTTGGAGAATCGCACGCGAACCTCAAATCACTGGCTCCAGCTTGAGCTGGCCGGCACAAACGCGGAACGAGATGCCATTGGATCGGTCGTAGAAATCCACATTGGTGATCGAGTCTTTCGTCAGTCCGTGCAAACGGGCGACGGTTACATGTCAAAGAATCAGTTCGTGTTGACGTTTGGATTGGGCGCGTACGAAAGCGTGGATGAGCTCGTAATTCGCTGGCCAGACGGGGATGAAGCTCGACTCGAAGAGCTTGCTGCTGATCGCTGTTGGCTAATTGTTCAGGGGCAGGCGGAAGCATTCCAGCGCGAGTAACGCGGTGGCACTCAGGTCAAGCATTAACGCAGTGCGAGAATTAATTGCGGAGGAATTGCTTGAATCACGCTTCTACTTATTGAGGGGAGTTCGAGATGCACAATTCGGGTGGTTGCCAGCGGCTTGTTCGAGCTGTCTGCTCGATCACAACGCGGTTGAGATCTACCACTAATGAAGAATTTGGGTATTCTCATCCCCTGCATTGGAGTGGTGAGTTGCGCTCTAGAAAACCAACTCGTCATCATTCAATGCATTGTTCGGTTCACGTTTGAACCATTTCACCAAGTCAAATGAATTCGACTTTCATTGGCTTATCCACGGCCTGTTTAAGGATTTCTAAAGATGAAGTTAAGCGCTCTCGTATTGGTTCTTCCGGTTGTCATGGCAATCGGTTTCGTAAGCGGATGTGGCAGCAGCACTGAGCCAGTTGTTATTGAAGCGGAACCGATGACCGCTGAAGAGGAAGCGACCTATGAAGAGGAGTCGTACGGCAACGTCGATGACGAAGCGCAAAACTAAGCTTCGTAACTTGCAACACTGAAGATGCGAATCTGCTCGCAATGACATTCGGGGGAGGTGATCGACCCCCCCCGTTAAACCCGTTAGTTGGTTGTACGATTCATTGTTGAATCTGTCCAAAGGCCTTTTAAAAGACCTTTATAGAATCGCAAGAGTTGTTAACCTTCTATTAAGGCGGATACTCTGCCGGAGAAGCATCTCTTTTCTTTTTTTGAGTACTCATTGGAGTTTGTACATGAATTCACGTCGTCCTCGTCGCGAGGGTTTCACTCTCGTCGAACTATTGGTCGTGATCGCGATCATTGGAGTCCTTGTTGGACTTCTTCTCCCTGCAGTTCAGGCTGCTCGGGAAGCTGCACGCCGAATGAGCTGCAGCAATAACTTCAAGCAGATCGGTCTTGGCCTGCACAACTACCACTCGGCCTACAAGCAACTGCCAAAGCAGTCGGGTGGAACGTACAACAACTGGGATCCGAGCAACGGTCAAGGTACCAGCACGCTCGATAACAATCGCTTTCGTCAAAGCTGGTTGATCGGCATCACCCCGTTCATTGAGCAGCAGGCTCTCTGGGAGAAAATCTCCAACCCTGTCGATGGCGATGGCGATGGAAACATCGACAACCCAGGTGCTCAGCCATTCAGTGATGCAGCTGCGATGGGTCCACGTCCTTGGGACACCCGTTACGAGCCATGGGTCACTGAGGTTCCAACTTTCCGCTGTCCTAGCGATCCCGGTTCCGGATTGCCTGCGATGGGACGAACCAACTATGCAGCCAACATCGGCGATTCCACCGACTGGGTGAATCACGGATTCTGGCGTTGGCAGGGTGGTACCTGGAATCAGGGCCACATCCGGAATGCAAACTGCTCGAATCGTGGTTTCTTCTACAACCGCAAGTCGACCAAGTTCCGCGACGTGCTGGACGGTCTTTCGAACACCATCGCTTGTGGCGAAATCGCAACTGGCCTTGGAAATCGTGAGATCAAAGTCGACCCTTACTTCGGTATCGGTTGGGGAACGATTCACAACAACCCAAGTGCTTGTCTTGACGCTGGACTAATGGATCCTGAGCGTCCTGCTTTCTGGGATCCTTCCGTCACAAACGGCAACCCTGGATTGCGTAGCGATGGCTGGAAGCGTGGTTTCCGTTGGTCGGACTCGGTTCCAACCTACACCAGTATCACAACAGTGCTTCCGCCAAACCGAGAGGTTTGCATCGGCGGTGGCGGTGACTTCGACACTGGAATTTTGCCACCGAGTAGCCGTCACCAAGGTGGTGCTCACGTCCTGATGGGTGATGGTGCTGTGATTTTCATCACCGATTCGATCGAAGCGGGTGACTCACGTCATCCTGTGGTTCGTCGAAATGGTGGTATCAACAATCAGTATCCAGGCACCGTCTGTGGCTCGAAAAGTCCTTACGGTCTTTGGGGAGCACTGGGCACACGTGCTAATGGCGAAACGGTTGAAGAGCAGCTGAACCAGTAATCCTGGTCGCTTCTGAGACTCCGAACCCGTCCCCAGCTTGGGGGCGGGTTTTTTTATGCGCATCGGTTGATCAAGAAGGCTGGGTCCCGGCAACAAAAGCACAGCTCGCCCGACTGGCCCCATGGCACCGGACCCACATAGGAGTCTAAGTTTTCGACCGTAAGTACGTCACGACATCAATCAGTTCTTGTTCGTTCAAGACCCCCTCTAATCCCGCTGGCATGATGGAGACGCTGCTTGGTGACATTATCTCGATGTCATCCGATTGAAGGCGAACGCGATCTCCGCTGGCTTGTTGCAGTACCAGGTGATCTGCGGATTCGTCCACGACCATTCCGGTCAATGCTCGTCCGTTTACCGTCAGGACTTGGTAAGTCGCATAGTCGCGAACAATGCTCGCCGACGGGAACACAATCGATTCAAGCAAGTCACTGGCGGAACGATTCGCGCCGATCGTGGTGAGGTCTGGACCCACCGCTTTTCCATCCTTGCCGATGCGGTGACAGTCGCTGCATTTGGCTTTCTTACTTGCGAAGATTTGCTTTCCGCGTTCCGGGTCGCCTCGGTCCAGTCGGTCTCTTAGACGATGCAGTCGATTTAGCTTTTGTTGGTGATGTTGTTTGAGCCGATCGAGCAACTTGTTGGCCTGATCCATGGAAGGCCGTGGGAAGCGTTTGACGACATCGGAGACTTCATGTTCTGCCAAGGATTCAAACGAATCTGCAATCTCCAGGGCACTCAGAAACGCCTCCGCCTGCTGCTCTTTCACGTTGCGTTGAAACGGTCGAATCAACTCTCGGATTTGTGAAGAAGAGGCTTTCGGCAGTAGCGGAACGAGGAGGTCGAGTTGGTCGTGTTTTAAATTGGCGCCACCGATGATTTGCGCGGCACGGTCGGCCGCTGTGGGAGAGATCGATTCGCTGTAGAGTTCGATCAGGCTCTTCAGCACGTTTGTATCCACCGTCCCCGAGTGCAGGGCGGACATGGCGTCCATCCGCAGTGCAATGGGACGTTGCTCGTCACTGGCAAGATCGACCAACGATCGACGAAGGTCACTGTGGTTGTAAGGGGTAGCGGCACGTAAAGCGGCGCGGGCCAACTCCTCATCGGACGATTGCATCAATGCTTTCAGCGCGGATTCCCATGAGCTCACAGGCTGAGCACGCTTTCCGATTGCGAGCGCATCGAGCACGATCAAACGTGCGGATGAATTTTCGTCATGGAGGACTTGCCCCGCCAGGTTTGCGACGGAATCTTGATCCATCACGCTACCCAGTACATTGGCCAGGCCGGGAGCGATGTTTGGTGCGTTTAGTTTCTCACGCAGCACTTTGACAAGTGCATCGGTCCAACCGGGATGCTTGTGAAGGTTTGCGATGGCGAGGCGTTGAAGCGATTGTTCATCACTGTCGAACAGGGCTTCCATCGTTTCCTGCTCTGTCAATTGCGAGCCATCGATTTGCGCGAGCGCCAGAAGGAGGCCATCCCGTTGGGTTCGAGTCAAGGAGCTTTGGGCCATCGCCGCGTTTCGGATTTGATCCGCGTCATTGATTTCGATCAACGCATAGATTGCGGCGTGCGCCTCGGGCCGGTCGATCGATTTTCGGCCCAACGCTGCTAAGAGGTTCGGCACCGCGTTTGAATCCGATAGCATTCCTAGCGTGACGTGCGCCTGTCGACGAACACCGGCATCAGCATCGTCTTGAAGCTCTCGAATCTGGGAGGCGAGGTCGGGAGGCGTCGTGGTCGCGAATCCCAGTCCTCGGCAAGCTGACTGCCGAACATGCGGCAACGCATCCGAAAGTGCTGGGAGTAGCGCTCGCGTGGCAGCATCCTGGTGATCAGGGTGCTGTAGCAGTCGTGTCAGCGCGAGCACGGCATTTTCGCGAACGCGAACATCGCCGCGAGCGACCATTGTCTGCAGCGTGGGGATCGCTTGTTCGCCACGTTTCACGCATTGTTGAATTGCCAGTTCGCGCACGTGATGTCGAGTGTCGTTGAATCGCTTCACTAAGCTCGCAGGTGTCTCGCCCTGCCAGTCAATTTCTGCTCCTCGCGAATCTGGCAACGTCGTCATGCCGGTTCGTCGAATGCGATAGATGCCGCCGAGCAGATCAGGTTTCGCAAATTGGGAGGTCGGGCATCCTCGATAAAACCAACCGCCGGTGTCGATCACCAACAGGCTTCCATCGGTGTCCTCCAGCACGTCGGTTGGATGAAATTCACGACTCGGGGAGGATAGAAACTCGTGTTGTGTGACGTCGTACGTCGAGCCGTTTGGTTCCAGTTCGAGGCGAGTCACTTTGCCGCTGTTAAAGAAAGTGACAAAGTGATCGTCACCCCAGCGATGGTCCAGTACGCCACTTCGGTAACGCGTCATTCCTGAGACAGCTACATGTCCGAACCGATGTGCCGGGCCGAGCAGATCTCCTGTGACCTTCACCTCTTTCAAGACTCGTTCGCGGTGCGGATAAACGCCCCCGTGCTGCCAGTGCACGAAACAGTCGACTCGCGGACGCGTGTAAAGAATGTTGACGGTTCCAAGCACGTCGCCGCTGCGGGTGAAATCGAGCTCAACCGGATTGTCCATGCCACCGCCACAATGGATTCGTTTGTCCGAGCCATCGGGGAGACACGAAAAGATGTAGGATCCCTCACGCTTGCTGCTGATGTTGCCGACTTCATCTTTGAACTCATGACCGTGGTACCCATCGGTCCAATAGAGCCGTCCGTCGGGGCCAAAGAAGCAGCCATGGATACTGGCTGCGTTGCCGTTGTAGCCGAACTCACTGACGATCGGGACTCGTTCATCGGCGACGCCATCTTCGTTGGTATCGGTAAGTTTCCAGATGTTGGGTGGTGAGGCAACGTACAGAGAACCATCGTGCCAAACGCCACCCATCGGGAATGTCATTTTGTCCGCAAAAACATTCGCAGTGTCGTAGCGGCCGTCCCCATCCTGATCGACAAGCTGGCGAATCGAGTTGGGTAAGTTTTCCTCGAGTTCGTCGTTGCTCATGTTCACGCCAGAGTTGTTGCAAACGTAGAGTCGTCCTTGGTCATCGAGGCACGCCATCGTCGGGTGCGTTACGAGCGGAGGTCCTGCCACCAAGTCTGCGGTAAAACCCTCAGGGACATCGATTGGCGCGGGGGCGAAACCTGCGGTCAGAGGTGGCGGTTCGATGGGCACATGCTGAGCGAGTTCTTCGTCGATGCCGTCGTGAATGCGAACTTGTGATGTGCCGCCATTCCACATGTCGTATTTGGGCAAGGAGTAGGTTTCGTAAAACTGGTCCAGCCGCGTCTTCAATTCAGAACGTAGCGCAGATTGCGTTGGATCGTCTGCCAGGTTCATGAACTCGTCCGGATCAACCGTGAGGTCGTAGAGTTCATGGGGGCCGTTGGGATGTCGGTGTACGTATTTGTGCGACTCGGTTCTCACGCATCGGAGATTCTCGAATTCATAGAAGACTGCATCGGAAGCTGTCTTCGAGGCGGGAGTCTCAACTGCACGATCAGAGTTTGTCTTCAAGAGATGCGAATAGTCCGATCCTGGCGATTTCGGTGAGGTCGGCATTTGGTCGCCGAGTCCGATTTGACCCAACAAGGTGGGCATCAGGTCGTAGTTGGCGATCAGTTGATCTTCACGACGGTGATTCGCGATGGACTTGGGTTGTCGCCAGATCAACGGGATTCGCATCATCCCATCGCGTGCCGTGAGCGGACGTGTGTGGTCACCCATGCCAAAGAAACCACCGTGACCGCCAACCCAACCTTGGTCAGCCACGAAAACGATGAGCGTGTTCTCATCGAGCTGATGATTTCGTAGTGCCTGCATGACCTCTCCCACTCCATCGTCGACGCCACTGACCTCCGTCGCCACGCGTTGGATGGAGGTTGGGTTGTTGATGAAGTCGCGATTGTTCAATTGCCAAGGGTGAACCTTGCCACGCGGGAAAGAGCGAAGCGGTTTGTCCGCGTAGTAATCGGCGTGACGGTTCTGTCCCTCGCGGAGCAACAGCCGACTGAGTGCATAGGGACCGTTGTAGGCGAGGAAGAGAAAGAATGGCTCGTCTTGACTGGCCTGTTGGTCAATGAATTTGACGGCGTGTTCCGTCCAGAAGTCGGTCAAGTATTTTGGTTCCTTCCGTAGCTTTCCGTCTTGAATGATTTGCGCGTCGTAGAAGGTGCTGGTTCCACCGTGAGGCATGGTGATCCAATAGTCGTCCAGTCCCTCTTGGGGGCGCAGGTTATCGCCCAGGTGCCATTTGCCGACGAGGCCGCAGGCGTAGCCGTTGGACCGTAGGACTTCCGGAAGCGAGGTGAACTCGTCGAGAGTACATCGCGCGTTGGGGCCGACTTGAAGCCGTCCGCCCGACAAGAAGGAGTGAACACCGTGTTGCGATGGGACGAGTCCCGTGAGGCAAGTCGCCCGCGTCGGCGAGCAGACCGGATTCGACGCGAAGGCACGCGTGAACAACACACCCTCGGCGGCCAGACGATCAATGTTTGGCGTTCGAATGTCTTCGTTTCCGTAGCATCCAAGCGTCCAGGCGCCATGGTTGTCGGTCATGATCAAGATCACGTTGGGACGCTCCGGCGTCGCAGCAAAAGCGCGACGCGATAACGACAACGAGACCGATGCGACCAAGACAAGAATCGCCAACGAGGTCACTGAAAACCGTGAACGAAAGGAACGGGAGGCGGATCTCACAGGCACGCTCCGAGCAGGGAGGGGTAGGTGGCGAGCCATCGGACGTGTCGAACAGACAGCTGCTTCGAGTCCATGGTCTCAACACAGGATGGTAACGCCTCGGGGCCGCCCGTGCGTGATCGACGGCGGCAGAGGCGTTTCGCCGACGGGCGGGAGCGTTATCGACCGCATGTCTGCTGGTGATCTAATCTCACCAACCGCATCTCAACCGCACGGAACAGATGGATCGACGATGATGACGGATGACGTCCGAAGAAAGGAATTCAGCATGGTCGCGGTAACCATTGGCGATCCTTGTCCGGAACGCCAGCACGCTGAGGTCGTTGAAGAGACCGCCTATGAGCGTGACAGGCCATGAATGGCTTGCATTCCGCTGATGTTGAAGCGAACGCCGCGCACCGAAGTGTGCAGCGATCGATTCGACACCCGAGTACTCGCTTTGGATCACGAGTTTTCTTGCCCGAAGATCGAAGCGACTACCGCTCGACGTCCCACCACCACCGCTGGACAACAGCCGGTCGTGTCTTGCCTGGCTTTTCCATGTTGGCGAGTGACGGATAGTCAGCAATTTGTGACGTGAGCGTTTGACGCGAGTTCACGGCGACTCCGCCGCTTGCCAAGATGATGTGATGCACCTTGCGACCCTTGCGAATGGAATGCAGCGTGGCAATCGATTCGACCTGTCGTGGCGTCGCCATGAGGTAGTTGGACGAAGGATTGTGGCTCAGCAGTGACTGAAGCAGCAGTTGTTGCTGAGGAGATTCGCTAAAACGGCGCAGCAACTCAGCGACGGAAGCGGTTCGATAGACGGATTCCAATGCACCATAGATCGGATACTCGGTTCGAATCGCGTGCCAGTTCTGATTGAATCCTGCGACGAATGTTTCGGACCGGGCGTCACGCGTGATGTTTCCGCGTTGTCCGCTGGCCATCGCTCGTTCGTTCTCACCGCTCAGTCGGATCGGTGTTCCCGCCAGTTCAAAGACTTTGCGATCGGAATCCGCGCGGACAGGACGCGGTGCCGACGTGAACCACAGACGAAGCAACAGTTGGTCTGGTGGTCCTTGGGCAATCGTATCTTCGATGACATCCAGATAGTTGAAGGCGTTGCGTGGCATCGGTTCGAGGCCCAGAGCGAGTTGCTTCATATGGCGATCGGCTTCGACCATCACATATCCGATCGGTGTGTCTCCTGCCGTTCCGAAGACTTCAACATTTTGCATGCCGAGGGCCGCGACCATGGCTTCGTCTGCCTTCCCGATTGGGATGCGATCGGATTGCACCGCTGCTGCAACTTTGGCGGCGTTTTGAAGACCCTCGGTCGTCGGATCAATGGTGCAGCCAAATGGTTGATTGCCGAGCGCCGAGGCAAGGCAGGTGAGGAAAAAGTCAAAACGGAAGGTCGTCAGGCCCGACTTGCGATCGACATGCCAGCCGTCGCGAACATCAATCCCGCCCACAGGTCCCGCAATCACAATGTCATTGCCGTCGATGAAGAGGTACTGAACTCGGGATAGTCCGGCCATGTGCATCATCGAATTGCTGGCGGCGATGCCTCGAAGCCGGTGTTGAGTCCATTGATCGAGCAAGCGACGCAACGAGACGCAGCGCAGATTGGCAGCGTTTCGCCAAGCAATCGGTTTTCCCGTCATCGGTTGGGGATCGCTTAGCAGGGACTTTAAGTCTTCCACCGCATTGCTGCTCGCGACCGTCTCGCATTCCAACACCGTGCCGGCAGCATCGACATAGACGCCTTGAGGGTAAGGCGCCATCGTGCTCGGGCCCCCCAGAGCCTCCCAGGTATCCGGGACGACCGTGGTTTGGACTAAATCCATCAACGACTGGAAGTCAGCGAAGCTCCCGCCGCCTGCTCCTGCGGCCTCGGAGACCGCCGTGTCACGGCTCGCGGGGGAATTGATCTCTCGGATCGTGCCCCCGGCTGCCACACTTTCGCCGCTGGTCCCTTGAGCCCCTGCGATTTGAGCGAGCACTGGATCGCGGTCGACCGCGGGAAGCTGGTCGACCATTTGTCTTGCGGCGGCGAATTCTCCTGCGGCTAAATGGCTTTCGACCTCCTCTGCGACGGCTGCCGGACCACCGATCAGGGCGATCCCGAGGGCGATGAAACCGAATCGACTGCGAAGAAGGTTGAGAGGCATGATGAATCCGTTGGCCAAGCGAGGAGAGACGACCGGTGTCGCCTACTGATGAGATGCGATGACGGCCCAAAAGCCAACACGCATTCTGATGCGAATCATTCGAAATCTTTTTCGCAGCAAATACTGGTCCAGCCACATTGTACGAGCAATCTTGCTGAAGTGCCGCAAAACGCTACAGCAGCATGTCGCAAAATGCTGCAGTTGACCTGCTAGTCATCGCAGTCGCCGCGAAGTGTTAACCGTCCTTGGTGATGTCGCACCATTTGCCTTGATCCAGTCGCTGTTGCGGCTGGAAACGGGCTTTGTAATTGAGGTGGCTGTTGTCGGCAACGTACATCCCGAGGTAGACGTACCGTCGACCCGTGGCGATCGCGAATTCGATCTGACGCAGGATGGCGTAGGTTCCCAGGCTGTAGCGGCCGGCATGGGGATCGAAGTGCGTGTAGACCGCCGAGATGCTCGTTTTTCCAATGTCGACGATCGCGACCGCAACCAATTCGTCTGCCAAACGAATTGCGAGTTCCTGCGTTTCGCAGCAGGTGTCCGACAGGAATGATCGGTAAGACTCAGCATCAATCGGGGTGCTGCCCTGGCTGAGTCCGCGTTGGTTGCGATGCTGATTGAAGAGCCAGATTCGTTTGGCGTCGACGCGCGGTTCTCCCCAACGGTGCGTCAGGTCGCGTTCCCCGCGTCGCTTGATACGTGTCATCGACGTCGTACGGCGAAAGTGTTCGACATCGACTCGCGTCGGTTTGCATTCGCGACAGTTTGGGCACTGTGCTCGGTAAACAAAGTCACCGCTTCGTCGATAGCCCATCGCAAGAAGTCGATCAGTGACTTCTGGAGTGACCGACCCAACTGGCAAACGGAGTGGCATACGCGCCGTCTCACCGTCCAGGTAGGGGCAAGGCTGCATCTGGTCTTGAACAACCACGAGTCGACATTCCGCATTGGAAACGCGAATCGGATTGTCGGGATCAAGGTGACTCATCGAATCATGGTTGGGGGAAAGGTGGAAGCCTCCATGATAAGCTGAAGCAAACCCGTGCAGGCGATTTCTTGTCCCCGCAAGCTTGCCCGCACTAAGTTCGATCCCTGACCACCCACGGAGAATAAAGGGGTGAGGTGGGAATGGTCGAACGCGTTCAATCGAGCGTCGCCGCCAAAAGACTCGCTTTTCTGTTCCTTTTGATGCTCATGATCATGGCATGACGGTTTCCGATTCCACCGCCGTGACGGCTTCACAAAGCCCGCAAAAACTTTTTGTCCGTCTGATGCGTGCCGCCCGGACGCTTTGCGTTGTCAGCCTCTTTTTTGCTGCGCTCTTGAGCTATCCAAGTGTGTTGCCGTGGATGACGGCAGCCTGGCTAGCGTGGCACACGGTAATGGCTTTGAGAGGTCGTGCCGGCTATCAACCACTCGTCGCCTGCCTGGTTGTCTTGATCGTCCATCTGGTCGCTCCCACGCCCTGGATGCTCGTTTTCGCCGTGACGCTGGCCCTGCTTGCCGTCTACCGCTGGCGAAATCGCGAAGCTCGGCAGGCGGGAGTGATTGGCTGGTGGTGGGGGTTGTCCGCGCTGTGGTTGAGCTGGGCCTTGATGGTCTGGGAGTATCGTTCGATCGAAAACGCGGGGCGTGTCAGCGAGCTCCGGTCGAGTGCACCCGTTGTCTGTATCGGCGACAGCTTGACGCAAGGATTGTTGCCCGATCGCGGCTATCCCGAGCAGCTCAAATCGATGATCGAGCGCCCGGTGATCAATCTCGGTTTTTCCGGCATCGCGACGTCCCAGGGACTCGATCAGCTGGATCGCGTGCTGGAGCATCAACCTCAGGTCGTGGTGATCGAATTGGGTGGGCACGACTTTCTCAAGGGACACTCACGATCCTCCACCAAACAGAATCTGACGGACATGATCGAGGCCTGTCGGGACCGTGGTTGCGACGTGATTCTGATGGAGATTCCCCGCGGCTTCATGGTCGATCCGTTCGCGTGCGTGGAGCGTCAGATTGCTTATGAGCAGGACGTTCAGTTGGTTTCCGACACGTGGCTTCGCCAGATCGTGACCATGAGTCCAATTGCTCCTCCGGGCAGGTGGATGCCTGAGTCTCATCTCAGCGATGACGGAATCCACAGCAATCAACGGGGCAGCAAAGCGATCGCGATGAGAGTTCGTGATGCGCTGAAAAAGATGTATGGCGAAGCCATCGTGACGCGCCGTCCATGAACGGTCGCGTAGGTCGCTGCCCGAAAGAGACTCGAAGGTGACGATGAAGGGTCAGCGTCACTCACGGGGCGAAGCAACGGAGGGCATTTCGGCATCCGAATCCGATAGGACCCGGAGCGGAAATCAGTCCCACCACCACTGGCCTTTTGCAAGATTCGATGGACCCGCTGATTGCTTGACACGATTGTTGTCACCCGCGGTATCGACCACCAATGTGTCTCGGTTCAGGGCTCGGCTGGGCTGCATGTGAACGCCACCGCCAAGTGGAGTCATCAATGTATTGCCACGCCATATCGCGTTCACTGCGGTCTCTACCTGCTCGGGCGCGGTGTACGTCTCGACCGCAACTTTCGACTCGTCCATCAGCACTGGCATTTCCCAGGCAGCCTGTCCGTAGAAGTCTTGCTCCTGGATGTAGGCGGCCGCGATGGCCACATCGATCAGCTGTCGCAGTTCTGCGTAGATGCGAACTTTTTGGGCGATCGCTGGGAATTTGTCGGTGAACTCTTGGCAGAAAGCCTGGCTGGCTTTGTTGGCTCGACGAGTCGCCGTGCGACGGCCGCCTGCGGCAACCCGTTCGTTTTCGCCCACCAGTTGTACACCTCGCTCTTTGATTTTCATGGCCAGCCCATCTTCACTGACGGCGATGCCGTCGTAGTTGGGTTGGAAGTACCAACGTTCCATCGCATTTCGGGCAACCGCGCGAGGATTAGCCCTTTCGACGTAGCTCTTGACGCGCACCGGCAAACGCTCGAGTCCGATGCCGACGAGCTTCATTCGGTAATCAGCTTCAACAAGGACGCGGGCAAAGTGTGTCGAACTGGGGATTCCTACGAACGTTACGT
>JBPCVD010000538.1:0-2713 GCA_051010815.1 Rubripirellula sp. | reverse complement strand
GAAAAGGCGTTCGGCCAAACTCTCCGCCCCAAATGACGAGCGTGTCCTCCAGCAGGCCACGCTGCTCCAAGTCCTTCACCAGGGCCGCTGAGGGGGCGTCCGTATCTCGACACTGAATCTCCAGTTGATTGTTCAGATTGCGATGCTGGTCCCAACCGGCATGCATCAACTGAATGAATCGCGTCCCGCGTTCGGCCAGTCGCCGAGCGATCAAACAGTTGTAGGCAAACGATCCTTTTCGCTGCACGTCAGGTCCGTACATTTTTAGCGTCGCTTCCGTTTCCGTTGACAGATCGGTCAATTCGGGTACCGACGCTTGCATCCGATAGGCCATCTCGTACTGCTGAATGCGTGTTGAAATCTCCGGATCCCCGACCGTCTCAAACTGCTGACCATTCAGCGCCGCGAGATCATCCAACATGCCTCGACGGCGATCACGATTCATCCCCGGAGGATCGGAAAGGTACAGCACCGGATCACCACTGCCGCGAAACTTGACCCCTTGATGCACGGTGGGCAAAAAGCCACTTCCCCAGTAGTAGTCGTAAAAGATCTGTCCACAGGACCGCTCTTTATCGACCGAGGTCATCGCGACAAAGGCCGGCAGTTCCTCGGTCTCGCTTCCCAACCCATAACTCAACCACGCTCCCATGCTGGGTCTGCCGGGACGTTCGTCGCCGGTCAGGAAGAAGGTGATCGCCGGTGCATGATTGACCTGAGTCGTATGCATGGACTTGATGAAACACAACTTGTCGGCAATGGCTGCGGTCCTTGGCAAGAAACTCGATACCGTCGCTCCACTGTCGCCGTGCCGATCGAATTTGGTGATCTCTTTGAGGCAGGGGCGCGCTTTTTGACCGCCCGTCATCGTGCTAAACCGCTTGCCACCCACCACGGAGTCCGGGATCTGTTGCCCATGCATCTTCGTCAGCATCGGTTTGTGATCGAACAGATCGCAATGCGAAGGCGCGCCGTTTTGCAGAAGATAGATCACTCGCTTTGCCTTGGCCGGAAAATGCGGCAGCGCCGATAAACCGCCGGGCGCAACCCCCTGCGCGTCACGAGGCAACAGACTCGCAAGTGCAGCCAATCCGACGCCAGTGCCCGCGGACGTCAGCAGTTGTCGTCTCGCGAATTCCTTCGGTGTCACGGGAACTCTCCTCATTGTCGTGAAAGGGCTTCGTCCAGGTTCAACAACACCGAACACACCATGCTGTATGCCGCGTGCTCGGCCGGATCAAGCGTCTCGTCACGCTTCGATTCACCAACCGCCAACAAACTCAACGCCTCATCAACGTGAGCTTCATAGTCCTTCTGCAGCAGATCGATTCGATTGGAAAGCACGTCCAATTCGGCGGTGTTGGGCTGCCGAGAAGTAACCATTTGAAATGCGTCCTGCAGCCGTCCTCGCTTCGAGTCCTGTCGCTTCATGACTCGCTCGGCCATCGCCCGTGACGCCTCCACGAACGTGGTTTCGTTCAATGTCGTCAAGGCATGCAGCGGCGTGTTGGTGCGAGTCGGTTTCACCTCGCATGTCTGGCGTTTCGCACCATCGAAAAACATGGTCGGCCCAACGATCCGTCGCCAAAACACATACAAACTTCGACGATACAGCTTGTCGCCCTCGTCTGGTTGATACTTGATCTTGCCAAAGGTTGCCTCGGACCAAATGCCCGCCGGTTGGTAAGGCTTGATCGAAGGGCCACCGATCGCAGGATTCATCAGTCCACTGAGCGACAGTGCTTGATCGCGCAACATCCAGGACGGCATTCGGTACCGCGGGGCGCGTGACAACCATTTGTTCTCAGGATCCATCGCTCGCGACTGTTCAGTGACCCGCGAAGACTGTCGATAGGTTGCACTCATCACGATCAGCTTGTGCAACTCCTTGACGTTCCAACCACTCTCGACAAACCTCGATGCAAGCCAGTCCAACAACTGCGGGTGTGTCGGCCGAGATCCCTGGCTGCCAAAGTCTTCCGTGGATTCGACAATGCCACGACCAAAGAACGTTTGCCAATATCGGTTCACGGTGACGCGGGCGGTCAAAGGATGCCCTGGAGCAACAAGCCACTTGGCCAACCCCAACCGATCGCGCACCTGCCCCGGGGCCATCGGTGGCAGCGCCGCCGGCGTACCCGCCGATACGATTTGATCCGTTGGTTTGTCATAGCCGCCGCGCTCCAAGATTCGCGTTTGGCGTTTCTTGCCCGCAGCCAATTCGTCCATGACCATCACGGTCACCGACTGACCATTGATCTTCTTGAGCTCCTGCTCAAGTTGTTTCCGCTCCGCCGCGAGCGATTCCCAGTCAGCCCAATGCTCGGCTCGATAGTGGTCCCGAATCTGTTTTCGCTGTTTGTTCGATCGTTTCGATTCCTCAACCCGCAACGCTTCGACAACACCAACGGGCAGTCCCAACACGGACTCGCTCCGCTTTCGAAAATAGAACCCACCGATGCCGCCCGTATTGACGATCTTGATCAGGAGGTCGTTGTCGCCTGGGCGCAAGTTGATCTCGACCTGTTCCTGATCGGGCATCGCCGCGCGATTGACGTAGTTTTCGAAGACCTGCTCCCCGTTGCAGAAGACTTTGATCGCGTCGTCCGAACCAAGCGACAAACTCATGGTGCGTTGTTCGGGTGACTGAACCTTTCGATAGAAATAGGTCGCCCCCAGCGTCGAAGGCAGCGAATGGACGACGGCGTCCTTC
>JBPCVD010000537.1:0-5003 GCA_051010815.1 Rubripirellula sp. | reverse complement strand
AGGTTATGGAGCCGAGACAGCTTTCGGAATTGGCGTGCAAGGGCAGCAGGGCGGGCGTAATTCACCAATCTCATACAATCGAATCCTGAGCAAAGAACAGTTTTGGGACGGTCGCGCCGGCACGTTGGAGGACCAAGCGGTCGGCCCGATCGCGAATCCCATCGAGATGGGACACACTCATGAGGCTTGTGTCGCACATCTGAAGAGTATTCCTGGATACGTCAAGCAGTTCGATGTCGTTTTCGATGACGGTATCACCATCGACAACGTGGGCAGGGCGATCGCGACTTTTGAACGCGCGATCGTTACTGGTCCGACGCCTTACGACGCCTACGATGCGATAGCGAAGTTCGAGAAGGTGTTTGCCGATGACTTGGAATACCTTGATGAAGAGCCTGAGTTGAACGCCAAATACATGGCACTCAAGGAAGCAGCCGCAAAGTCTCCGATGAGTGAGTCTGCCCAGCGAGGCATGGTCCTATTCGCCGGAAAAGCAAATTGCGCTGCGTGTCATGCCGGTGCAAACTTTACCGACGAGCAGTATCACAATCTTGGGGTGGGAATGGAGGCGGAAAAGCCAGACCTGGGCCGCTTCGAAGTTACGAAAGTCGAGAAGGATCGTGGAGGCTTCAAGACTCCAACGCTTCGCAACGTGGTGTTCTCCGCCCCATACATGCACGACGGCAGCCAGAAAACCTTGGAAGAGGTTGTCGAGTGGTACAACAAGGGTGGTCACAAAAATCAGTGGCTGAGCGATAAGATGAAGCCATTGAATCTCACCGAACAAGAGAAGGCCGATGTCGTCGCCTTCATGGTCGAAGGACTTACCGGCGAATTTCCGCACGTGAGTCAATCAAGGCTGCCCTAGCGGAAGCTGCCGCAAGAGTTTCTCAGGAACTCCGATCCCAATCTCATGCACAACGCCGACGAATTCGTCGGCGTTGTTTCGTTGAAAGCCGATTTTTGTGGCGACGAATGTGAGCGTGTGATCGGCGCGAAACGTTGGCTGGCACGCTTGACCTGAATCGCAATCGAGACCGGTGGGAATATCGATAGCGATCCGCATGCCTGAGTGCCGATTCGCGATTGCGACGACTTGCGCGTATCCCGTTCTCAGCGGGCCTCTGGCGCCGGTTCCCAACAGGGCGTCGACCACGGTCGAAGCGTCAGCCATCTTTTCGGGCCATTGCTCAGATTCTGGAATGAGCTGGATTGGGATTTCCGCACGCTGTGCGATGGCTGCATTGGTTCTTGCATCCCCACGCAATTCGTCCGGCGAAACGAGGGCAAGAATTCGCGCATCCCGTCCTAGCAGCTGCAGGTGTCGTGCGATCACGTAGCCGTCTCCGGCGTTGTTCCCACCGCCGCAGAGTATCGCTATCCATCCAGCCGGCGCGATCGAGTGGATCTTTTCTGCGGCACCGCGTCCCGCATTTTCCATCAGAACGATGCCAGGAATGAGGTATTGCTCGATCGCAACCTGGTCGACGCGACGAACCTGGTCGCGAGAGAGTGCTGGAAGTTTCATTTTCAAATCCTGTTTCGCATGCGATAATGCGGGACCAACCCATCGTATGAAGGCGGTCGTTCGGAACGAAATTGCTGTCCGATGATGAATTCAATGATCATTTCGAGGTGAATCATGCCCATTTACGAATACGAGTGCAAATCTTGTGACGACGTTGTTGAGGTTTTGGTCCGTACGCAGAGCGAACCGGCAGAATGTCCGTCATGCGGGGACACCAAAATCGAACGAGTCCTCAGCGTTCCGGCCGCGCCATCCGTGAAAGGGGGGGCGAGCCTCCCGGTTGCCGGATCGGGAGAGAGTTGCGATGCGCCAAAGTGTTGCGGAGGCGGATGCCAGATGTAGCGGCGTGTCCGCGAATTCGTTGCCGCGCGATCAAGTCAGTCCGAATTGCACGAGCTTCAAACGGGCGATCTTGGCACTGGACCACAGTTTGGCTGAGGGCGTGCCGATTGCTTTGGCGACCATCTCCAAAGTTCTTTGATAGGGAAGCCGATAGGCCGGTTGCGAGGAGAAAAATTTTGCCGTGACGCCGGTCTCAGCAAGTTGCTGTTTTACTTGTCGAAACGCCTCGCGTTTATCGCTCGCTTGTTGAGCATGAACGACGACTTCGACCCAGTGATGAAGAAGCCGATCCATTCCCTCGAGGTGCTCGAGCCTAGCAGCACCCATGAAATGTTTGAGCGCGAGTTGCGCATCGCCATCGAAAAGGGCATCGTGCGCGGCCCACAGACGGAGTTGCGATTGCATGTGGTCTGGCGGCATCGACAAGGCTAGTTGCACTGCGTCACGACCTCCCTGGGCGTCACCGACAATGCGGCAGAGTTCATGGACATTGGTTAGCATCCACGGCTCGTAGTCTTCGCGGTCTCTCCAGTCGCGAATCCAATCGCGAATCTGCTTTTTCTTGACGGCCGTGGGATTGTCCGCGTAGGCGTAAGCGACCAGAGTCCAGCAATGCGTGTCGCCGACGATCCACTCCTGGTTGCGACGAATGAAGGATCGAAGGTCGTCCTCCCTTCCCTCCTGGGTGAGCACAGGAACCAGGGCCGACATGGCGGCGTAGCCTAAGTGCGGATTGTCACTTTGAATGAGTTCTCGAACACGGTCAGCAATTCGTTGATACAAGTCGGTGCTTGGAGAGTCGACACCGGCGAACTGCAGGCTTGCCCAGACACGCCCCAGTTCCGCATTGGCATCGGGGCCGGCGATCGCCTCTTCAATACGTCGTTGGACAAGATCTTCCTTGCCCAACTCGGACATCATTTCCACAGCATGATCGACAGCCCAGGAAGACCATTCTTCATTGTCTAAGATGGCCTCGAAGTCCTCCCATGCTTGTTGATGATCCTCGTCGTGGACAGAGACTTGCATGCGTCGAGCTATCACGGTGGGATGTTGATCGCAGCGAGGCAGGTCTCGAATGATCCCTCTAGCCTCGTCCCACTGTTCATCCGCGATCAGGAGGTCGAACAAATGGCAGCGGCTGCCAGCGTATCCTGGCGCGATTGCGATGGTCCGGCGAAGCGTGCTCTTTGCCTTCTCCATTTCGTCCAATGCGGCAAAGGCATTGCCCGCCGAGTCGAGCACATCCGCGTCGAAGGGCTGCGTTTGGACCTGATGTTCAATCGCTCGAATCGCTTCCTCGCGGTCACCCCGAATCATGGCCCATTGTTCAAGACGACTCCAGATTCCGATATGACCAGGATTCTCGGCAGCTGCAGATTGAATCAGTTCGTAAGCTTCGTCCTGTTGACCGACGTCCCACAGAATCTGTGCTCGTGTCGATTCCAGAGCGGCGGGCATGGTGTGGTAAATCGGGGGCTGCAAGGCCGACATCGCGGACGAATAATCGCCCGCGTTTAAGAACAGACGCGCACGCCCGGTGTGAACCGCTTCTCGGTAGGGTTCGATTTCCTCGGCTCGGTTCAGCGCCTCATGCGCCTCGTCGAATTGTTCGTCAAATCCAAGTGATCGGGATAATTCGACCCAGGCTCCACACTCATGAGGCTTTTCTTCGGCGATCCGTTGGGCGACCGCCAGCCGGTAGTTGGGACGTTCCAAAACGTTGGCGATCGATTCCAGACGACCCCACGCATAGTCGTAGTCGGGTTCAAGACGGACGGCCTGCTCGTACTGTTCCAATGCGAGCTCGGTTTCATCCAGTTCAGCCAGAATATCGGCCAGGTACCCGCGAGTCACGGCATCCAAAGGTTGTCTCGCGACGAGCTGCTCGAGAATATTTCGAGCTTCCCCGAACGCACCCTCGCTGCACAACACATCCGACAGTGCGCGAACGACGGCGGGGTTGGAGGGACGCAGTAACTCGCAGCGTTCCAGTGTGGCCCGCTGGGTCGCGACATCGCCAATTGCGGAAGCGACGCGATACTTTTCAAACCACGCATTCGGTTCAAAAGGAAATTCGTCGATCGCAGTGTCAGCGGCCGCCTCCGCTTCTTTGAAGGCCTGCATGTGAGTCAACTGACGAATCCAAGCTTGGTGCGATTGCCAGAGGTCGGGGCGTAGTTGGACAGCCTCACGCAACACTTCCAGCAAGTCCTCTGCCGGCATGACGCTTTCTGCGTAGTCCCGATAGATCATCAGCACGTCGCCGGTCATCGGCTGACGTCGCAGTTCGTCGAGCACCCAGTTCAGCTCTGCCTGCTGTTCCTCGACGGAATCGCAACTGTCGAGAAGCTTGGTGACGAGGAACTCATCGCTAATATCCTTCTTCAGTAGCCGCCGCAGTCGCGCGCGGGCGGCCGCGTTGTCGCCCCGTTTGGATTCGAGGGTGGCTTGCAAGCTGGCGACGAAAGTGTTTTCTGCGTCCAGCTCAACGGCGCGAGCAATCGATTTTTCGGACTCCTCCAGCTTGCCGGCGAATAGCAAGTGTTGAGCCAGTTCACGAACGGCCCAGGCGTTGTCTGGTGTTTTGTTGAGGATTCGTTCGAGAACAGGTTGGATCTCTTCAAGCGGCCGTCCACGCAACGCCATCGCGTATCGTTCTTGAAGCGGTTGATAGTGGGGGAATTCCTCCGCGGCAGACTGCCACCGCGCGATGACGGCCGCCTCGCCTTCGGTTTGCGCGATCAGGTCCGATATTTGTTCTCGCAAGCTCATGGAAAACGGGCTGCGGGGGAGCAGTCGTTCCAAGTGCTCAAGTCCTTCCTTCCACTCGCCACGCGTGACGGCCATTTCCGAGGCAGCTTCGTGCCATTGTCGCTCAGGAGCGGCGTCTTTGACTGACGCGAGCAAGGCCTCCGCGCGGGGCCAGTATTCACCGGAGGTCGCCATCAACGACTGAACCACTGACAGCTTGAGCTCCGCATCATCGGGGCGTAGTGTCATCGCCGATTCGAGGACGGCGATGCTTTCCGTGTGACGTTTGAGTCGGCGAAGAGCTGAATGCAGCGTCACCGCCGGTTGCATCGACTGTTCCCCGAATTTCTTGAATCGAACCTGAAGTGAATCCAAGGCC
>JBPCVD010000536.1:0-7379 GCA_051010815.1 Rubripirellula sp. | reverse complement strand
ATCGTTTACTGACCACCTTCATTCTTTGTCTTGTCACTTTGCCGCTTACGGCTGCTGACAAGCCGAATATCATCATGATTCTCTGTGACGATGTTGGTTTCGAATGTTTTAGCGCCTATGGAAGTCGTGAGTATTCCACGCCACGTCTCGACGCACTGGCGGCCGGCGGTATTCGCTTCAAAAACTGTCATTCGACGCCGCTGTGTACGCCAAGCCGCGTCAACCTGATGTCCGGGAAGTCAAACGTGTTTAACTACTTCGACTTTGGCATTTACCCGAAGGGCGAACCGACTTTCGGCAATTACTTTAAAAAGCATGGCTACTCGACTGCGGTGGCCGGCAAATGGCAACTACAGACTGTCAAAGGTGGAATCTCGCCTCAGGAAGCTGGCTTCGACACACACTGCCTCTGGAACATTCCTGGCGGTGGACGTGAGCGATACTGGAATCCGTCGCTGGTGCAGAACGGGGAACTGCTCAAACTACCGGAGGAAAGTTATGGCCCCGACATCACCACGGATTTTTTGATCGATTTCATCAAGACGAATCGTAAAAAGCCGTTCCTCGCCTATTTCCCGATGATTCTTCCTCACAATCCGTTTTCGGTGACTCCGGACAGTGCCGACCCAAAATCGAAGGACGCGAAACGTAACTTTATCGACATGGTGCAGTACATCGACAAGAACGTCGGACGATTGGAAGACACTCTGAAGGAACTGGGGCTTCGGGAGAACACGCTCATCATTTTTACGGGCGACAATGGTACAAATGCCGTGCTGACATCCGAGTTGAATGGGCGTCAGATTCAAGGTGGAAAAGGCTACACGCACGACTTCGGGACTCACGTGCCATTGATCGTCAACTGGCCAGGAAGATTGCCATCCGGGAAAGTACTCGATGATCTTGTTTGCTTTTCCGATCTGTTCCCAACGATGGTCGAAGCAGCCGGACTACCACCTAAAAAGATTACCGATGGAGATGGTTGGAGTTTCTGGCCGCAGTGCAAAGGAAAACCAGGACGAGAGCGTGATTGGATCTACTGTTACTACTTTCCTCGGCCGTCATCCGAAAAATACAACGATAAATACAACCATTACGAAGTTAGATTCGCACGAGACAAACGCTACAAGTTGTCCGACAACGGCGAGATGTATGACACGATTGAGGATGTACTCGAGAAACGCCCGATCGCAATCGACCAGGCTGAAACTCCTGGTGAATCAGCCCGCAAGGTGCTTCAAAAGGCGTTGGACTCATACCCCGATGCGGGCCAAAACGCCAACCGCAGGAAACAGAATGAGAACAAGAAGAAACGATAGACTACCTGTTGCAACATGACTTTTGCAGGTCGGATCAAGCCCAGCGCCGCTCCGCGATGGGAGTCGCGGGAAATCACAAACGCCGGAACATTGTCGCTTCACTCCTCGGTCCGGCCTACACGTTCAGACAAGGCTTCAATGTCCATGAACTATCAATCAATACTGTGCGGGTTCATGATCGCGCAACTCATGGCCGGCCTCAGTTCATCGTTGGCGGCCGAGCAGTCTAGCCCAAATGTGCTGCTGATTCTTTCCGATGATCACAGCGTCCCGCATGTGAGTTGTTACAACGACGAGAACACAAGGCGGTTCGGAATCACACCGAACCTACAAGAGTTCGCCGGGCAGGGAATGCGGTTTGATCGGGCCTACACGTCCGCCCCGCAATGTGCTCCGTCACGGATTTCGATTTTTGCGTGCCGATCTCCCGTCGGCCTGGGCGTCACCCGATTCGCGCAGCCACCACGCGGTGATGTTCGCTTTTTCACCGACGTGCTTCGCGCAAATCGTTACTGGGTGGGACTCGACGGACGCCATCAGCACCTCGACGGCCGAGTCCGCGAAGCCGAGCATATTGATGCCGCCCTGCGGGAATCCGGCATGCAGAGCCTCGATGAGCGGTTTGATCACTTCGTGCGATCCGCTGGAACAAAGGGCGACAGTTTGTTTCAAGTCGCCGATCGCGTTGCCGCTGCTCTGGACAACGTGCCCGCCGAAAAACCGTTCTTTCTTTACTTTGGTTTTAGTCAGCCGCATCGAAAATTCGCGGAGAACTACGACGGCATCGATCCTAGTGAATTGAAACTTCCGGCTGACTGGCCCGATCTCCCTGAAGTCCGCGTCGACTACGCAAGGTACCTCGCGTCGGTCCGCGAACTGGATCATGGATTCGGACGAATCATGCACCTTCTGAAGACCCGCGGCATCGAAGAAAATACGCTCGTTATCTTCATGGGCGACAACGGCGAAGCATTGCTTCGCGGCAAAGGCACTCTGCTGGATCGCGGCACGCATGTTCCGCTCATGATTCGCTGGCCGGATCGAGTCAAACCCGGATCGAACTCCTCCGCACTTGTCTGTGGCACAGACCTTGGCCCGACGATTCTCGCAGCATGCGGAATGAAACCGCTGAAAGAAATGACGGGTGTAAGCTTTCTTCCGCAGCTTCTTGGCGAGCAGGCTGATGATCGGCAATACGTCTTCGCCGAACGTGGCTGGCACTGGGGACCAATCACCCGAACCGATGGACTGGACCTTTCACGCTCGATCACTTCGAAGCGTTATCGCTACATCTACAACGTACTTCCAAATCGAAGTTACACGCCGGTCGACATGCCGAACAAGGACGCATGGAAGGCGATTCAGTCGGCACATGCATCGGATCAGCTGTCGCCGCTGCTCGACCGGCTCTACTTTCAAAACCCGCGGCCAATCGTCGAGTTATACGATCTGGGCAACGATCCGCTGGAACTGAACAATCTGGCGGGAAAAAAGTCAGTCGCCGACATGGAACAAACTCTGCGTGAAGAGCTTGAACGCTGGATGATTCGAGAACACGATTTTCTGCCACTGCCGACACATGCGCTGCAGAACGCGAAGTGAGACTCCGGTTTCTCCGCGTCGACGACAAACGGACGTTGTCATTCGAGAGTTTTCTTCAAGCATGCGGATGGTGTATCGGCGTCAAGAACAATCGTCGGCCTAAGCGACGATCGCTTCCACTGTGATCGCTGCGGAAAGAAGAGCAAAGTCTTCGTCGGGACGACCATCCAACTCGAGTCCGATCGGTAATCCCTCGTGATTGACGCCCATGGGAATCGAGATTCCCGGCGCGGCGCAGATGCTAGCCGTGACTGCATTGCGAACGAAGGTCGGTACGATCGGAACCACCTCGCCGTTCAAAACAACGGTCTCCATGGAACGTTCGATGAGCTGCGCCTCAAGCGGAACGGTCGGCCAGAGGACGCCATCGAGTTCCAATGAATCAAGAATCTTGGCGTAGTCTCGCCTGATGTGATCGATCCGGCCAATCGCCTGCAAATAGGCCGCCTCTGTTGGGCCATTATCACCAACGACTGAATCCAGGTAGATCGCCTTCACGTCCTCACTGGCAATTTTTTCAACGAGTTCAACGAAACGTGTTTGTGGCTGCTTCTTCTTAAGGAAGGCCGTCATTTCGCGTTTCATCTCATAGAAGGCAATCGGGTATCCAATATCGAAACTCTGTTCCACGATGGAAGAGAGATTGACATCGACCAAGCTGATACCAGCCACGCTCAACCGTGAACATGCTGTGTCGAACGCAGCTGCCACGCCATCGGAGAGGTTGTCTGTCTGCGGAGTCGCAACACCGAAACGTAGCCCTTTCGCGTCAAGTTGAGCGGGTGTGGGACAGTCGGTCATGACGGTGTTCAGGATCGCGAGATCGGCAACACGCGATGCCATGGACCCGACGACATCAAAGGTCGGGGCGGATGGAACGACGCCCTCTTGAGCAACTTGCCACGTCGTCGGACGAAATCCGGCGACTCCGCATAGCGCCGCTGGGTCGCGAACCGATCCTGCCGTATCGGTCCCCAAACCAGCCGGGACAATTCCCGCAGCGATAGCTGCCGCAGTCCCACCCGAAGAACCGCCCGGAAACCGTGTCGGATCGGAAGGGTTCCGCACCGCACCAAAACATTGGTTGTTCGAGGTCACTCCGAAGGCGAGCTCGTGCATGTTCGTTTTGCCAATAACGATTGCTCCTGCCTTCTCGAGCCTTGCAACCATCGGTGCGGAAACAACCGGAACGTAATCGATTCCCGGTGTTCCAGCGGTCGTGCGAAGATTCGCGACATCGATGTTATCCTTGACGACAATTGGCACGCCAAGAAGATCCCCGGAGTGTGCGGCGGATGACCTCGAATCAATTTGACCGGCCTTTTTCAGGGCGCCCGTCGTGTCGAGCGTGATGAAGGCATTTAGCCTGTCACTTGCCACAGCTCGCTCAAGAGCTTCCTCGATGACGCGGGTGGCCGAAACATCGCCGCTTCGAACCCTCTTCGCTATTCGATCAATGGTATCGTCCATATCATTTCTCTCCGTTGGAAACGCCATCGCGGTCATCCGGCGCATGGCCGTGAATTTTGCGAGTCAGAGTTACGCTTTACGTTCCTCAACAATGCCTTCGCACACGCCTCGGCAAACTCGACGTCGTTGATCTCATGGTCCAACCATTCGATCGGGATGTCGTCGCGGAGATTGTCAGCAAGCGACTCAAAGAGCGATTCGTCAGCTTGCGGATCATGAAATGGCTGCCCCTCTGCGCTGATCACGCTGATCGCCTTCCGCGGTATCAGGACGGAAACGGGAGCGGTGTAGGCGTTCAGTTTTTGGGCGATCACACCTCCAAGTTCACGGCACTCAGTCGGCGACGTTCGCATCAACGTCACTTGCGGATTGTGAACGTAAAGGTTGCGGCCAGCGAATTCGACGGGAACGGAGTCGCGTTCCCCAAAGTTCACCATGTCAAGGCAGCCTGGAACGACGATCGCCGGAACACCCGCGTTGCCCGCAGCTTCCAGCCGCTCCGAACCAGCCGACAGCACGCCGCCCACCAATTCATCTGCCCATTCGGTCGTTGTAATTTCCAAGACTCCCGCAACCATGCCGCTTTCAATCAGCGACTCCATCGCGCGGCCACCCGCCCCGGTGGCATGAAAGACCAGTACTTCATACCCCGCTGCTTCAAGAATCGGAATCGCAGCGTTCACACAATCGGTGGTGTTGCCAAACATGCTGGCCACAATCAGCGGACGTTCGTCCTCTAACACGACCTTCGCATCTAGCATCCCGCAAACCGCTCCGGCAGCACGACTGAAAATCGTTTTGGAGATACGATTCAATCCTGCCACATCCACGATGCTGGGGATCATCATGATGTCTTTGGTTCCAACGTAGTGTGCAGTGTTTCCGCCTGCGAGCGTCGAGACCATGATCTTAGGAAACCCGATCGGTAGGGCTCGCATGGCCGCAGTCGCAATCGCCGTCCCACCACTGCCACCGAGTGAAATGACGCCGTCAATACGCCCATCGTTGTGGAGCTGCTTCAGCAGCATGGGAGCCGCATGGGCCATCGCGGTTACGCATTCGCCACGATCCTTCCGAGCACTTAGCTCAGACAGTTCGATGCTTCCCGCCGACGCGACATCATCGCGAGTCATATCGGGCGTGACCTGCGGTTCATCGCCCGTGCCGACGTCGATCAACAACGCGTCGTGACCATGCTGTCGAATGCAAGCGGCCACAAACGCATGTTCGTGCCCTTTGCTATCGAGCGTCCCTAGAACTGCGATCGTTCCCATTTGTATCCCTTCACGTTGATGAACCGACGGCACGACGTTGAACATCGATCACCTGACGCCGGCAACGGTTAGCGGGTCGAACCCCTCGGACACCAGGACCGAACCCTCGACCGTGACTTCGAGGTGGTGATGGTCAGCTAACAGCCGCAGTCTTCATCTTTTCAATTGCCGTGCTCGTCGTCCAAACGTCGCTGGCGAGCATCCTGTAGTTGATCAGCGCCGCGAGCATGCCATCGAGTCCCGGCACTTTGGCTGCTGCGGTCGCATCCGCTGCGACGACGACGTCAAACCCACGTTCCAGTAGTTCGCGAAGGTGCGATTCAACACATAGATTGGCTGACATCCCGGCGAGGATCACCTTCTCAATCTTGAGTTTCTGAAGTTGCAATACAACGTCGTTATTCTGCGGGCCAAAGATCTTGTGGGGGCTGCAGACCACGGTCTTTTCATGATTGATTGCGGGCTTGAAAGCTTCTAGCCAGTCGGCCCCGCTGCCCTCGAAACCTTCGAGCGTTAGAGACCCCTTCCGGTTGTACATATGAATGTCATGCATCAGCTTCTCAAGAGTGCCACCCTTGAGTGTCCAGCCGTAGTCCGTTGGATAGTAATAATGCGGGCTGATCACTAAAGGCATGCCTATACTGACCGCAGTCTCCATCAGATTCTTGAGGTTGGCGATGGTGTTGTTCTCCGTCGCACTTTCTCCGACGACTCCCCAGGCAACTCCGTCCTCGTGAAGAAAGTCGTTCTGTGGATCAGTGATCACCACAGCGGTGCGCCCCGCCTCGACTTCAAGCCCTGGTACGGGAAGCCCATGGCCAGAGTTTTCTTCCAACCATCTCTCCACTCGATTCTTTTCATGCTGTGACATGATTCCGATCCTCCTGTGAAAACTAGTTTTGCAATCGTATATCAATCTTCATGATGATGCTTAAGCAAGCAGCCATCACGCGACATCGCAATATGACACGACATACCGCGGGATGATTCATTCATTTGTTCGAATCGTTCTGGCGACACGAAAACCGACGTTATGGTTACGGCCTCTTCCCGGCGTGTACCACTCGCGTTGGGCAGACCGCAGCACTTCGATGCGATTCGTGATCGAGCCTCCGCGAATGATTCGCTCCTTGTACTTACTTGGCGAGTCGAGGGCGATCGGCCCGTCTTCCAACGGCAATCCGTTGACGGTTTTCGGATAAGGTCTACGCCAGTTCTGGCACCACTCCCAAGCGTTGCCGAACATATCAAACAAACCGATGTCATTCGGCTTCAAAAGCCCGCCGGACCAAACTTGATCGGAGGAATTGCTCAAGTGCCATCCGTACTTGTCAACCAACTCGGGAGCGAATCCGAATGAGCGGGCGGTCACGGTGCCAGCTCGGCAGGCATATTCCCACTCACCCTCGGTCGGAAGGCGGTAGCCGATACGTCGCATGAAGTCTTCCGGCAGCGCAATGGTGTACGGTGCGGACTCGTCCAGCTCTGAGATTGGCGGGTAACACATCTCGTCTTCAGCCAATCCTTCCAATTCGCTCAACCACCGACAGTACATGGCCGCCCGGATCCACGACACGCCAATCGCAGGTCCATCGCACTTGGCCCATACCGTCGTCCTGTGAATGTTCGAGCGGTGGATTGGCTTCCCGAGTCATAGATGGGATGGGACACCATTTTCGATTGAAGTGGTGCAATCGCTTCGGTGATTTTTCGG
>JBPCVD010000535.1:0-4195 GCA_051010815.1 Rubripirellula sp. | reverse complement strand
CGTACTGGTCAGAATCTTGCATCGCTCGGCGGAGGATACGATTCATCTTTAGGTTCCTGAAGTGAGCTGGGTTAATCTCGTCACTTCAGTTATTCGTTGCTGCGGTGACACGTTAGGTCCGCGCCCCAAAAAACAGTCGATTGTGGGCACAAAACGGCCGGAATCAGCCCGAAAACTTCCCCCAAACCGAAGACCTGGCGGTCTAAACGGGCAGCTCAATCCGCTGGACACGATGATTGTTACTGTCCAAGACGTGAACTCGATCCTCGGAATCGATAACCACGCCCCAGGGCTGATTCAACCTTCCCGGTTCGAATCCCGGTCCTCCCCAGCTGGCAATCCATTTTCCGTCCTGATCCAATCGCTGAATGCGATTGTTCTTGTACTCGATCACCAGCAAACTGCCGTCGCTTGCAAAGGCCATGTCATAGGGATAGTAGAACCGCCCTTTCTCATTCCCTGGCCCTCCCCAAACATCGATCAGTCGGGGCGTCTCGTCCCGAATGTCGAATCGTTGAATTCGATGATTGCAGGAGTCGGCAACCCACAGCACATCTCCCCGAACCTCCAAACTTTGTGGTCTGACGAACCGGCCCGGTTCCTGTCCGTTCCCGCCCCACTGCGTGATAAAGTTGCCCTGCGGATCAAACTTTTGAATCCGATCCGAGGCATTGTATTCGCCGATGTAGAAACATCCCGTCGCATCGCAGACCGCATCGGTCACGAACGCGAACTCGCCAGGCTGGTGGCCAGAGATACCACCAATTTGTTCATTGGGAAGCAGTTGTCCATCAAGCGTGTAGGACAGCATGCGGTAGTAATGGGTGTCCGCGACCAACAAACGCGTTGAGTCATCTTCCGAGGCCGACTCAGGATCGCGCCGGATCGCTAATCCAGTGGGCCGCCCGTTCTCGGTCTGCGGAGTCGTCCACCAACGGAGCAGCTTCCCTTCCGTGTCAAACACCTGAATCCGTCCGGTCGTATCAACGATGTAGAGCTGGTCTCGTTCGTCAATCGTGATGGCTCGCGGCTTCAGAAATCGCCCCTCGCTAATTCCTCGGCGCCCCCAAACCAATTCGGGCTTTGGTCCGTCGCCGGTCGGGACGCAACCGGTGGAAGCCAAGCCACCCACGGCGAGCGAACCAGCGCAGCCCTTCAGAAACGTTCGACGATTTCGCATTGTCATGGTATCGGGTTCGACGACTTGTGAAGGTATTTCGGGGACTCTTACAATGGAGGGCTCTTGTCTCCGACCGAAACGCTTCTCTCATTGTACCGCGATCGCTGAAACCGACGCGATCCGACACGATTCCGACCATGGTAATGATTCTCGACCTCCGAGCGACCGATGATCCCCGCGACATCGTCCACCGCTCGGTTCAGGCACTTGTCGAAGGCCAGGTCGTTGGCTTGCCAACGGACACGGTGTACGGCTTGGCAGCCGATGCGCTCTCGGCATCTGCCGTCGAGGCACTTTGTGAGATGAAGGGGCGGAGTGACAATGTGCCACTGGCAATTTCGGTCGGTAGCCGCGAAGCGGCCGAAGACTTTTTCTGTGAGGCGGCCCCGCTCGTCCGCCGCCTCAGCCATCGTTGTTGGCCGGGTCCCTTGACCTTGGTGGCCTCCTGCGACTCTGCCGCCTCGGCTCTCACCCAACTGCCCGAGACGGTCAAGGCTCGGATTACCGGCGACTTTGGATGTGTTGACTTTCGAGTCGTCGACCATCGTGTCCTTTCACACATACACCGTTTTTTGTCGGGCCCGCTGGTCCTGACCAGTGCCAACCTGAGCGGCCACGAAACGCCCACGACGGCCCAAGGCGTTGCCGACCAGCTGGGGGATTCGTTACCACTGCTGCTCGACGACGGTCCGACCCGCTATGGTGGAGCCTCGACGGTCGCCCGCGTTCAGGGGAACCGCTTGGAAATACTCCGCGAAGGGGCCATCGAACGGGCAGCCATGAATCAATTTGTTAAGCCAGTCATCGCGCTCGTTTGCACCGGCAATACGTGTCGCAGCCCGATGGCCGAAACATTGCTGCGAGAGCAACTCCGCAAAAAGCTTGGAAGTGAAGATGCCGTTCGAGTCCTTTCAGCCGGTGTGGCCGCCGGGATGGGCAGTGGCGCGAGCCCCCAAGCAGTGGAAGTCATGGGTGCAAGAAACTTGGACCTGACCGGACACAGCAGTCGCCCGCTGGATGATGGGGTCATGAATGTCGCCGACTTGGTCTTGACGATGACCCGTGGACATCGCGCCGCCATCTTGGCAGCCTGGCCAAACATGCAGGATCGTGTTCACACGTTGCGAAGAGATGGAGGCGACATTTCCGATCCCGTGGGGATGCCTGTTGAGGTCTACCAGTCGTGCGCCGAGCAAATCGATCATGAGCTAGCTAGCTGGATCGATTCCTTGGACGACGATTTTTTTCCGGCCACCGACTCGAACGATGAGTGAGGTGAAGCATGCTTAAAGTTTCGATCGCAAGCGATCATCGTGGAGTGCAAATCAAGGGCCGTCTGATTCAGGCTCTTGTCGCACACGGATTCCCCGTCTCCGATGAGGGAACCGACAATGACAAGGCCGTCGACTACCCTGACTTTGCACGTCACGTCGCCAAGAAGGTTAGCTCTGGCGAAGCTGATCGTGGCATCTTGATTTGCGGCACTGGGATCGGCATGTCGATCACAGCCAACAAGTTCGCCGGCGTGCGTGCGGCCTCCTGCTATGACGAAGTGATGGTGGAAATGAGCCGTCGACACAACGATGTTAATGTCCTCTGCCTGCCGGGCGACATGATCGGTGATCGGCCTGTTGATGAACTTGTGTTGATGTGGCTGAACACCGATTTTGACGGTGGCCGTCACGCCGATCGAGTCAAGAAAATCTCGATGATGGAGTCGGGGGCTCACGACTCTAGCGAAACCTCATCGCTTGAGCAGCAATGAGCGACGTGCCAATGATTCAGTGGTCCGAAGTGATCGGGCACGCGCAGCTGCATGATTGGTTCTCGGCCGCGATAGACCGGGGACGACTTGGCGGAAGCCTGTTGTTCGTGGGCGCACCGGGGACCGGTAAACGAACCGTCGCCAACTTGCTGGCGAGAACACTGCTTTGCCAAAAGGTGCCTGCAATCGAAATGGCTCCCTGCGGTGTTTGCCCAGCCTGCCTGCAAGTGGAGGCGGGAACGCACCCGGACGTTGTTCGCGTTTCCAAACCTGCCGATAAGAGCAACATTCCGCTCGAATTGCTGATCGGTCCCAAGGATGCTCGGATGCAGGAAGGCTTCTGCCGCGATATTCGAATCAAACCGATGGAAGGTGACCGCAAGGTCGCCATTCTGGAAGATGCGGACTTCCTTGCAGAGGAGGGTGCGAACTGCCTGCTCAAGACGCTGGAAGAACCACCCGCAGGGGCGATCATCATTTTGATTGGAACGGTCGAGCAAAGGCAGCTTCCGACCATCCGGTCGCGCTGCCAAATCATTCGGTTCGGCTTAAGCGATCAGGATGCAACGCGACTGCTCCGCGAAGTGCACAAAATCGAAGCAAGCGACGACGAGATTCAGTCGGCGATTGATGTTTCGGGCGGAGACATGCATGCGGCGTTACGTTTGCTCGCCGACGATACCGACGGGTTTCGCCAAGACTTCATTCGCGAACTTCAGACAGACTACCCCAGTCCTGTCGTTCTTCGGCGTATCCTCACTTCCCATGTCGACGCGGCTGGAAAGGAGGCGAGTAAACGTCGAAATGTGATGCGTGACGCGTTCTCAATGTCTGTTCAGCTCTTTCGCGGTCGCCTTCGGCAGGAGGCCTTGGACGATCGGTCGAGTCCCTTGACCCTGGCGAGACTGGATCGATCGATTCGCGCGTTACGGGAAGTTGACCGAAGCGCCAACCAATCCACGTTGATCGAATGCTTTGCAGCCGACATCGCAGGCGGGACGACTGGCGATCGAGGAGGCATTGGCTAGCAGGCCAGCCTCAATCGTCTTGCGAACGCGTCAGCCGTCATTACGCGCCTTAGAGTGGAAACTCGTCGATGCCTTCGTACAACGGCATGTATCGGTAGTAGATTTCCAGTGTCATCGCACACATGGCCGTGGTGTAGAGGCGACCGCCGATGTCGCCCCATCGATCCGGAAAGTGCCAGCTTCCTGCCTCGTGCCCCGAGGTCGCTTGGGTCGCGATCAAAT
>JBPCVD010000534.1:0-3745 GCA_051010815.1 Rubripirellula sp. | reverse complement strand
GCACTAGTATCCGTCGTCATGGCGTGCAGGAAACAGAAGTCGTCAACTTGTCCTGCCAAGTTAGGAAGCAGATCGGAAACCATCTTGCCGGTTTCGCCACGCGGCTTGAAATCCCAAAACGGCTTTGCAATGTTACCGGTCGGTCCTTCGAATGTGACCGCCGGAATTCCGGGTGGTTTCTGCCCATCCAGATCCATCAACGCCGGTTTGTAATCAAAGGTGTCGACGTGACTCACCGCCCCGGGACAATAGATGACCAGCACTTGCTTGGCTGGCATATCGAAGTGCGATTCTCGAGGTGCGTAAGGATTGTTGGGGTCAATCTTGGGTCGAATCGGAGAATCGCCGCTGACGGTGGAAGCCGTATCCGCCAGCAATCCGTCAGCATCCAACAAACTCGTCAACGCAAGCCCAGCGGTTGAGAGTCCCGCCGTATTCATGAACGACCGTCGGTCCAAGAGGTGCCGACCGCGGCGCGATATTCGTTCAGGATTGATCATACGGAGGGTTCCTTGGGGGTGGTCGTACTTCGGCCATCAGCCGTGGTGGGTGTGGTGACGAACTAGCGCCACAGCGCGAATTCGCGGAATCTCGGCGGAGCTCGTCCAACAGGCGACGGGCATCAGCAATTCAGCTTGTGGCAGTCAATCTCGTGTTCATGTTCTAGCTCTCTGTCGAGCGGATTTCGATGTCAGGTTTCAGCGATTGGCTTCGGCTCATTTACCCATGCTGTTCAAACTCATCACGGCGATCATGTCCGACGCAGCTGAGTCGCCATCCTGGAGATGATTTCAGACTAGTAACCAATTGGCTTCCCCTGCTGAAACATCGACTCGATTTCTTCCGCATCCAACGCAGACCCAAAGATTGCCATTTCATCAATCACACCATTCAAATTCCGAACGGCGAACCAAGGTGTTTCGCGAAACGGTTGTCCCCAGTTCCCAATCTCCGCCGGTCCGATTCGCAGCTGGTCGATAAAGAACTTATCCTTAATCTCTTCCTGCCCGACCTGCTTTCCGTTGGCATACTGCGTGATGCTCCGATTCGCAGGGTCATAGACGGCAGCAAGGTGAATCCATTGCCCGCTTTTGGAAACATCCCAAATGGGCTCACTGTAGTAGACCTTGTGCAAGCCAGCGCCCTTCACGCTCCCTTCGTCGAACTCGTTGAAGTTCATGACTTCCTTTGTATCGTCGACCATCACAGAGAACATCAATTTTCCATCATCGCGAATCTGCCAGTGGGGCTCACCATTCTCGTACCCATCGCCCATGAACAACGAGTTATAGCGACGATCCAGGCTGTCGATTCGAACCCAACACGCGAACGTGTACGCATTGAATTCACCATCGATCCGAACACGGACGCGAGAACCGGCACGGTCGAATTCAAGACCTGACGACTGTCGTCCAAACCGCCCCGCAACACTTCCGACCAAACCGACGAGCGAACCGTCACGACTCGCTCCACTGGCCGCAGCATTGGAAACCCGACGCTGCCTCTGACCTTCCGCAATGGGATAGTAGGCGATCAATCGATCGTCATCACGAAGCACGCTGGAGTACTCCTTCCATTCCTCAAACCGATTCGACATCGCCGTAGAACGTCGTCGCTGCAGCTGACCAATCGTGCTCAGATTTGCAAAGTCCGGCTCTTCAGCTTCGGATCCTGTCAACGTTCTGCGCTCGCCCGTCAGCAGGTGGCTTCCATCATGCTGACCACCCACCAATTTGATTTCACCATCAATGACTTCGACTTGCGCGTGTTCAAGCCCCACGTCGACCGCAAATTCTGTCCCCAAGTCAACGATCTCCGACTCCGCAGCCCTCACCACGAAGCCACGAGCGGCCGGTGGCACGTTGGCTCGCAGTCGCCCGCTGATTAAACGCACCGACCAATCGGACTCCAAATCCAACGTCGCGGGACCTTCCACAATCAGCGTTGCCCCACAGAAAAAGTCAATCTCCGCGACTCCTTCGGCGATGTTCAGAAAGCCAGCCGGCAAGACATCGCCCTCTCGATACGGCTTCTCCCCAACGCTCCACTTCAAGTCGAGTGTCCGTCGTAGTGAGGCATGACCGGCAATGGTTCTCTCGTCTTCCTCCCCGCTCTCTTCCAACACACGATCTGCCGCTCCATCGTTTTCGGCGATTTGCGGTTGTGAGGGTCGGCCAAACTGACGCCCGGCCAAGAACGCAGCCCCACCAATCAGCCCCAACAACAAGACGGCAATCGCAGCGAACATCCCAATTCGACTGCGTTTGCCAGCGTCGGTCGAACGAGTCACAAATAGATTCGAATCGACGTCGCCCGCATGCATTTCCGAATCATGCGACGATCGCGCACCATCGCGGCCCGCCGCAGCCGCATGGCCCATCGAGGCTTCGGCAAGGTCCCTCGCTTTCAGCCCCTCTGATGCGTACTCGCCCGTCGCAACTTCACGCAGCGACTCACAGAGATAAACCGCGCGCAGATACTCTTCACGCACCTCGACACTTCGTTCGATCTCGTCTTGAAGTAGCTCAAACTCAGCGTCGGTGACGGAACCGTCGATCGTTCGAAAGATCAGGTTTCTAATTTCATTCTTCATATCATGCGTCCTCCGCAATCCGTTGTTCGACGCAATTCAAAAGTAGTTTCCGAAGGGCATTCAATCGGCTGTAAAGACGACGCGCCTTTTGTCCGGTTTCCGCCGCGATCCGGGCGATCGACTCCCCGGGCAAATGCACGCTGAGAACTAAACGTCGTTGATCGTCATCCATCCGTTTCAGACAGCCCTCCATCGCGTGGCGTTCGGCATCCCGTCGATCAAGATTCTCCAGCGCCGAATCGGCCAACTGGGAGACGACGCTTTCGCGAAACACAAGACGGTCCCGTGAGCGGTCTCGCTGCCAACTCAGGACCTTGTACCGTGCAATGACGCACGCCCAGCGGACGAACTCGTCGCTTGCGTTTTGCGGTTCGCCGGGAGAGAAATCGGAATATTTTCGCCAACACTCCAACGCCGTGTCCTGCATCACGTCGTCCACTCCCTCAATGGTGGGAAGCAGCGAACGGATGAACCGCCGAATCGACAGATCATGACGAGCAATCAGGGATACGAACTCGCCATAGCTCGTCTCTCGATCGGATGTCGATTCCTGATTGGGGCCGTCAGTTCGGTTCATGATTCGATTCTTCGGTTTGGCTTCCTTCTCTTTATTATTCCAGGAGAACGCAGAATTACCGAAAATTCCCTGTTCGCACTCCTAAAAGCATATCTTAGGTGCTCCCTAGCGACCCGTCGATCAAATGAACTTTGCCCGACACACCGGTGCCGGGACCTCCCAACTCAGGCCAACACCGAATCCACCACGTGGCCGTGGACATCTGTCAGCCGAAATCGCCGGCCCTGATAGCGGTAGGTCAGTCGCTCGTGGTCGATCCCCAGCAGGTGCAGAATCGTCGCCTGAAAGTCGTGAACTCCGACGCCGTCCGATGCGACGTTAAAACCAAATTCGTCTGATTCGCCATGAGTCACGCCCGCCTGGATTCCGCCCCCTGCCATCCACAATGTGAAGACGTAGGGATGATGATCGCGCCCCCATCGCTGTGTGTCGTTGATGTCCCCCTGCAGAAAAGGCGTTCGGCCAAACTCTCCGCCCCAAATGACGAGCGTGTCCTCCAGCAGGCCACGCTGCTCCAAGTCCTTCACCAGGGCCGCTGAGGGGGCGTCCGTATCTCGACACTGAATCTCCAGTTG
>JBPCVD010000533.1:0-4498 GCA_051010815.1 Rubripirellula sp. | reverse complement strand
GAAGATTCCCTACCGACCAAGGTTTCGACGAGTGGTACGGCATTCCCAATTCGAGCGATGAGTCATTATGGGTCGGGAATGATTTCTTTCAGGAAGGCTCGCATCCCGCTGCAATCTACGAACACGTTTTTAATGGCCGAAAAGGATCGGACCCCAAGAAGGTCAAAGTTTATGATTCCGAGGCGCGTCTCGAAATGGATGGCGAGATCACAACCAAGGCAATCGATTTCATCAAGCGTCAGGCCAGCGCCGAAAAACCGTTCTTCGCGTTTCTGCCGCTGACTCAAACGCATGGCCCAGTCAAGCCAGGCGCCGAGTTCAAAGGCGCGACTGGCAACGGGCCCTGGGCGGACGTTCTGGCTCAAACCGATGCCTATGTCGGCCGACTGTTGGATCAGTTGGAAGCATCAGGCGTCAGCGATAACACCATCGTGATTTTCACCGCTGACAACGGCCCCGAGATGTTGCCAGGCCATCATGGCTGGAGCGGCCCCTGGCGTGGTTCCTACTTCACCGGGCTCGAGGGCTCATTGCGAGTGCCCTTCATCGTTCGATGGCCGAACAAGGTTCCCGCAGGCGTTGTCTCGAATGAAATCGTCCACGAAATGGACCTCTTCGCAACGTTTGCAAACGTCGCAGGCGGACGCGTGCCCGATGACCGCCTCATCGATAGCGTGGATCAAAGCGATTTCTTTTCTGGCAAACAGAAGAAATCGAATCGTGACGCCATCGTGGTCTATGTCGGCGAAGACATCTACGGCGTGAAGTGGCGGAACTGGAAAATGATGTTCAAGGAAGTTGAACGAGGCACCGATGCGGTAGTCGAGTATCCGTTGCCACGTTTCTACAACCTGTTCACCGACCCGAAAGAAGAATACCCGCTGCTTCCAGAGTCACTTGGGAATCTGTGGGTTCGTTGGCCGGCCGGAAAAGTTCTCGCTGACCATACTGCTTCCCTAACAAAGGAAACGCCCGTGCCTCCGGGTGCGCCAGATCCCTACTCGCCAAACTAAACACGCCAGGGATGCGTCAGAGATGGAAAGGCAGATTGACTGAGAGGTCAGGCGTCACCGCTTGAGCGCTGGGCGAAAACCACTCTTCTCAGTGCACGGCGGATCCCTGCCGGCTTACCCTACGCTAGAACGTCCACTGAAACTGCGTGTGGAATCCGATGCCCTCATTGTCTGACAGCAAGTTGTAGTCTGTCTCTCGCCACGCGAGCTCACCACCAATCCGGAATGTTGAGTTGACGTCCCAAATCAGATTGGCAAAGTAGGTTTCGTTCTTGAGTCGGCCGACCGGATCGACGTCGCTGTCACGTGGATCATCGACACCAAACCCCAGGTGACTGTGCAAGCAGGGCGTCCAGTAAACGAATGATTCGATCCATCCACCGGAAGTTCGGATCCCGTCGAAGGTCGCTTTGTTAATGCCTTGAAAGATGCCCGCGTTGTAGATGCCGATCGCCTCACCCGTAAACACCTCGCCGGTAAATCCGAAGGTGTCATTGATCTTCCAGTAGAAATCTGCGTTCAAACCCCAGACATCGGTGACGTGCTGAGCCGTGTTCAAAATCGTTGTGCGTAACTGGCCGAGGACGCCAGAAAGCCCAAACTCAAACGGGCGTCGTCCGGTGGTGGCATCGAGACCACCGCACCCCAGCGCGACTCGCCCCTCGACATTGGGCCATCCATTGTCTTCTGCCAGCCGAAAGGAGGGGTCAATCGTCGACGAAATGGGTTCGCTCAACGCTAGCTGAAGCGTCCATTGCCTATCAGCTGATGTTTGCAGGAACCGCTCAAGCCGAACTTGACCACGAAACGAATTCCCTGCGTTCCCCGAAGCATTCAGCACTGAGAATGGAAGGACGGTGGGAGCACCGGGAGCAAACACATCGAACTGCAGTCCAGCGGAAAACCGCCAATCACTGTTCTTCAATTCGCCATATGCCTGCAGAGGCAAGAATCCATATTGATCCACGATGATTGCGTCGTTGTAGAAAACTGCCATCGCCGTTCCGCCCGACTGAAAGCCGCCAAACTGCGGTCCCACCAGGCTCGCCCCCAACATGCTTTGCCGCGCGTGCGCATCGAACGTCTGCTCATCGAAACCCATGTTCGACTTGGGCGACAGGAAGAACGGCGTGCCAGGCGAAATCGGACGAGCCTCGTTGAACAACATGTCCAGTTTCAATGCGCCAAAGACGTTGATGTTGAAGTACGGGCTTTGTGTCGAAATGCGAGGGCAGTCCTGACATGGCGCAGTCGGAAGCGGACACAAACACGAATTGCAGCAACCACCACAAGCCGAACAGCATCCACCCGTCGCGCATGCATCACAGTCGTCGCAAGCCGATTGAAAGCCAGTCAAAGCGATACCGGACTCGGACGACTTGCCTCCACCAGTTGTCAACAACCCGGGAAGCACGAACGGTTGTCCGACAGATTGCGGTTCCATCGATTGCAAAGTCAACGACGGAAACGGTTCGGCGGCACTACCCGATTCACGATCGTCGGCCGATTGAGCGTGTGAGGTGATCATCAACATTCCCACTACGGCAAATATGAGCGCGCGTGGTAGCCGGCGTGGACGATTCAGAGGCATGATGTGATTCCTATGCAGCGATCAACGAGTCACGGTATCCCGATCATCCGCGCAATCAGGAACGACCGGACTCATCGCTTCCATCGGTGTTTCACGAATCCCTGGTACGCAAAAACCTCCTCATTCCCCGCAACGGAATGACCGGACGCCCGTCGTTTGATACAACCGCCAAAGTCTACGCGTTTCGCGTCCTGCCAAGCGGACTCCGCCTCGATATCGCGACAAATCGCATCCTTCGGCGTTGAGTCTCAGATGCACCTTGCCCGAGCCGGTTGTCTCAACGTTTGGGACCTAGAAACGGCCTAGCGCTGCAACTTGGGGTTCAACAAAATGGCGGTCAGGAGGCAATTTTGCAGAGCGTCCGTGATCGCCTTCCGGCTATTGGCTTGTGGGCACGTTTTTCGCGTCAAAGACTCGTAGGATGAACATCTGCCGAGTCTTGTTCTTCGCAATGCCGGGCACCAGAATCGCGTCGTTGGACCGGTTCCATCGCGGAGCAGGATCAATCCGAATGTCGCCGTCATACGCCCCTTTGTAGATACCCGAACTTCGCGCGAAAGCACCGTCGTCGCGCCGATAAACGGTGTAGAAGTTCTTGTCACCTTTCTTACGCCCGTTGACGAACCATTGGCCGTCAGGCGACAGCGAAATATCACCTTCAGGATTGGGAAAAATCTGCGGCGTCCCCCACTGCCCAACCACCTTCTGCTGCGTCACGTCGTAGAGAATCTGTTTCGCGTCGCGTCTACCAATGATCACGCTGCCTTCCGCCCATTCGGGATGCCCACCGATGTGCGTATCGTGCAATGTCAGACCGGTGCCATCTGACCGAATGGAGAATGGCACGTTGATGCGTTTGACGCCCTTGCGATTCCATCCGGCCCTCGCAAAGAAGTAGACCTGATCACAGTCTCGATTCCACAGCGTGTGATTCACGAAGAGCCCGTCATGCTCCAGTTCCGGTTCGCGCTCTTTCAATTTCTCATCAAGTTGGCGATACGACACCAGAAGTCTCTTCTTCCCCGTTGTGACGTCAACGATGAAGATGCCATCGTTCTCCGGCGCGATTTCATCTTTCGACCAATCAAGCGCATCGGGATACCCGGTGACCAAACGCAATCTCGCCAAACGTCCGTAGTTCAAGCCTAGCCACGCGGAACCATCTGCGGCCACGCCACCATTTCCGATCGGCGTATCGTCGAAACGGTACTCACGCACACGTTGCTTTTTTTCAATGTCGTAAAGCACGGTGAAGACCTTGCCGGTGCTGACATCCCGATCATTGAAGAAAAACTGTGTCTCGGCCGCTAACGGATGCCAATAGAACATCGTGCCCTGTTGCGGATTCCAGGCATGCGTTCTGTCGATCCGAAGAAGCCTGTTGTCATTCAGGGTGTCGATCAAGATGATCGTCGCGGCATCTTCCGGTTTGGGAAGTCGGTCGATGGCGTCCATCTCCAATCCCAGGATGTACCTTTCACTGGAATTCCACGGAATCGTTTGGCATTGCCCGATGTAACCGAAAAAGTGATGTTTCGAGCCGGAAGTGATCTGCTCGATCGTCAAATCGAAGGGGGCCGACTGCGCTTGAATTCCGGAACTCGAGAACAACGCCAGAAACACAAAGACGATAGAGAAGAGCGAATGTCGGTTCGCGATCATCGATCGATTGACTGAGAGCATGTCACGGTTCTGCTTTGCAAGGAGTGGAGGCATTTTGAGGAGAGATTGACACGCCCGAGCGCTACTCCTGTCCTCCGGTATGGCCAAGGGTCTCGACCGATTCAAATCACTCATCATCGAACTTCACACGTCGGTTCGTCGCCTTCGGCCCCTTGCCCCGCGGAGCCGACGACGACGAAACCTATGACGAAACCTACGACGAGCACATCGC
>JBPCVD010000532.1:0-3252 GCA_051010815.1 Rubripirellula sp. | reverse complement strand
ATCCACTGCTGGCGATTGGGAGACGGTCGAACCAGACGCGGTACATTGGGACAAGGCAAAGCTTGCTGCCGCGCTGCAGTGGGCTGGGGAAGTTGGATCATCGGGAGTCGTCGTGCTGTTGGACGGCAAAATCCTGGCCGAAAGCCATTGGACGCAAGCTGGTGATGGGGACTTGGATGGCAAACGTCCAGACTACAGCATCTTGGGAACCAATGATTCCGGGCACAGCATCGAAGATGTTGCTTCGGTGCAAAAGAGCATCACCTCGATCCTTGTCGGGATCGCACAGCAGAAAGGACTGCTGAGTATCGATGATGCGGTGAGCAAGCATTTGGGCCAAGGCTGGTCCAAAGCTGAGGTATCGCAAGAGTCACAGATCACAATCCGTCATTTACTCTCAATGACGAGCGGTTTGTCCGATCGACTTGAGTTCACCGCAAGACCGGGAACGAAATGGCGGTACAACACACCGGCATACTCGCGCGCCAGAGATTGCGTGGTCGCGGCTGCAAAAATGGAACTGAATGATGTCACTCGCGAGTGGTTAACCGGTCCGCTGGGGATGAAAGATTCGAAGTGGACGCCGCGTCCCGCTTTTCTTCGCTCAATCAATGGGTATGGGTTCGCATCCACGGCACGCGATTTGGCCAGGTTTGGCTTAATGATGCAGGCGGGGGGTCGTTGGAATGGGAAAGAAATCGTGAGCGACAAAGAGTATTTGAAGCAGGTGAGCTCATCTTCTCAAAAGCTAAACCTTGCCTATGGATTTCTTTGGTGGCTCAATCGTGGAAAACGAGTCACGTCGGCACCCGGGGACACCTATTCTGCAAATGGCGCCAAGACCCGAAGACTCTACGTGATGCCGTCGTATGGTCTTGTGGTGACAAGGATCGGAGCGTCACCGAAAATGGAAAAGCCGAGAGACTTTGACAAAGAGTTCTGCCGGCGAGTGTTAGCGGCAAGACAAGACGATTGACATCGGGTTGGCTGGCTGGGCACGAACTGCGATCGACATCAGAGTGGTCGGTGAAGCACTCGGCTCGGCGGGCGCGGACGCAACTCGTACGATCGAATGGTCCACCAGATCCGCGATCCACTCCGTGCGGCCAGAGATTGCATCAAAGGCATAGAGTCGGTTTCGCGACTCGACGACCGATACCGGAGCAGACCCGATTGTGTCGCCCATTGCATATGATCTATGTCCTGAACGCTGCGATAGGTTTGAAGTGAATTCCCCTGCTCGGGAGTGATTGATTGGCCGCATTTGTGCCAACGATTCGGCTGATCCGTTGTGGTCCGGCTGAGCTTTCGATTCGAAATCGCTCGCGGAGCGGGGCGTTGTGTCGGGAGTGAGTCCGATCGAAAACATGCTCAATGGGTTCGCTCCCATGGCCACGGTTGTATTGACACCTTGCCGATCGACTCTGGCGGCGAGAGATGCGCCCACGAGAAGAGCGAACAGAATTTCAAGTCCGTGAAAGAATCGCATGCGGTGCGAAGGCTTCCATGCCGGCGAGTTCGCCGTTTCGATACTTGAATTCACGTCGCGTATTTCGATCTGTTCCTCGCAACGGATGATCGTCGAGATCAACTCATTCATGTCTTGATATCGACATGCGGGATTCTTCTCAAGCATTTTGCGAAGCATTTTGTCGACGCACGGGGGGACGTCTCGCCGATATTCTTTGATCGAAGGCGGTTCGCTATCCCGATGGAGGTCAATGATTTTGCTCGGGCCGCTTGCTACGAAGGGTGGACGACCGACGAGCAGGAAAAACAGAGTGCAGCCCAGGCTATAGATATCTGATCTGGCATCAGCGGTTCGCGCGTCGCGAGACTGTTCGGGTGACATGAAGGAGGCTGTCCCCAACCTGAGTCCAGCGTTGGTCAGATGATCGGCTTGATCATCGAGCTCCGGATCGCACTTTGCGGTCGAATCTTCCTCGTCGAAGTTTGCAAGCCCCATGTCGAGCACTTTCAGAAGTCCGTCAGCGGTTAACATCAAATTGCTTGGTTTGATGTCACGATGGATCACTCCTTGCTCATGGGCATATCGTAGTCCGCGCGCAGCTTGCAGAACGCAGTCCAACGCGAGCTGAATCGTCATGGGTCCGTGTAGACTTACCAGCGACCGCAGATTTTCGCCTTGCACGTATTCCATCACGAGGAAGTCGAGTCCTTCGTCGTGGTAAGCATCATACGCTCGCACGATGTTGACATTCTCGAGCGCCGCCGCAACACGAACTTCTCGCATGAATCGCTGTGATTCCTCCGGTGACGATATCAGTTTGGGAGATATCGTCTTTAACGCGACCACTCGCTGCATTGGACGATGGATCGCCTTGAACACCAACCCCATTCCGCCGGTGTCAATCAAGTCCACCAATTCATACTTGCCAAGTAGCATCGGTTCGCTTTGATTGAAAACGGACGCTTGCAATTCTGACAGTCTTCCTTCGGCAACGAGCTCAGCCAGCAGACTATTTTTGGTCGGTTGATTCTGCTCGGCGCAAAGGGACGTTGCTGGGTTGAAAGGATGCGGCGAAAGGATGCCACTCGCTTCCGCGACGACCAAGTCAAGTCTCTTCTCGAAGGGATCGTCCGCGACCGAGTCGTGCATTAACAATGACTCGACTTCCGCGATCAGGCTCTCGTCGTTTCCGCATTGCTCGCGCAGCCAAGTTCGTTGCTGCTCCGAGGGCAGAGAAGTCACACCGACGAACAGCGATCTTAGATTTTTAATGGATAGATCGCTCATGCGGTTGGACCCGCTGATTCAGATCCCAGTTCGCGATGCAGCCAAGCTTTGGCAAATCTCCAATCGTTCTTGACCGTTCGCACGGAGACATCGAGTTGATGACTGATTTCTTCGCACGTCAGCCCGCCAAAAAATTTTAGATCGACAACCTGCGCCGCTCTGCAATGATGGATGCCGAGTTGTTCGATCGCATCGCTGATTTCCAAGACATCGTGTCTTCTTGGTTCGGCCATCGTCGGTTGAAGTGGAACACCACGACCCGTCTTACCGCCACGTTTTTGAGACCGGCGCTTGCGGGCGTAATCGACCAACAAGCGTCGAATGATCGTCGCGCCGGCTGCCATGACCGCCGAGTGGTCATCAAGACTGAGGTTGCGCTGCTCCATGAGTCGCATATAAGCGTCATTCACCAACAGCGTTGGTTGAAGCGAATGCCCCGCGCGCTCAGATTGCAGTGCGTGACGTGCAAGACGGTGAAGTTGTCCGTAGACCGA
>JBPCVD010000531.1:0-3209 GCA_051010815.1 Rubripirellula sp. | reverse complement strand
GCATCTAACGCCTCAATCTAGCGGATTGCGGGAGCGACTTGTTTAGTTCGATGTGCAGGCTTGAATATTGGAATTCGTCGTCGACTTTGCCAGTCTCATTTGGGGTCCATTGCAACGACGTTCCTTTTCCGCGGGTGACGACGAGAGATGGATTTGCAGCGATTCATCCTCTGAGTGAGCGCATGGTGAAGTGCATGCAGCACGACGAGGCCTACCGTTTGCGAGTTCGTGGCCGACGGCGTTTTTGTCGCTTGCGTTCCTCCCGTCGAATGGCGTCAATATTCCATGTGTGCGATGGGTTCGCGGCTAACCAATTTTCCGGAAGCCATGCATCCAACTCGTCGCTCATGACCGGCGAGTTCGCGGACGATTGAGCGAAGGCTTCGCCGCGACGATGGTACGGCAACTGCGCGAACAACGCGCGCAGCCAAGCGAATGGCTCCACCCCGTTCGCCTTTGCACTACTGACCAACGAGTACATTACGGCCGCTGCATGGCCGCCCCGTTCACTGCCGACAAATAAATAGTTCTTCCGACCAATCGCCGGGAACTTGACCAGGCGTTCGGCGACGTTGTTGTCGTACGACAAGTATCCTTCTTGCGTGTAGCGACACAACGCCGTCCATTGGTTCAGCGTGTAGGTGAACGCTGCACGGATTGGACTCTTGGGAAGGATCCGCTGGTCTTCGCTTTCACGATCAAGCCACGCCTTGAAGTCCCCGAGGATCGGCACGGCGTGCTCCCGGCGACCGGAGGCAACAGCGGCAAAGTCCCGTTCCCCTTGCAAGTTCACTTGCGGAAACGCTTCGCGAAGCTGCGTTTCGATCTGTGACAACCGCGCGATGAATCCCAACGCCGTATTGGCGCGAACCGGATCGTTGTCGACCGCTTGATGCCAATAACGACGCGCATGGATCCAGCAAGCAACTTCGTGAACCGAATCGCCTGCAAAGATACAGTCGTAACCCGAATATGCATCCGCCTGCAGATAGCCGCGAAAACCTGCCAGGAACTTTGCCGGTCCATCACGCTCGCGGCTGAGCGTGAAATCATAAACAGCGTAGGGATGCAGCCAATCGCCAAGGTAAGGCCAGAACTTACAGGTGCGTGTTGTGCCCCGTCCCGGCTCCAGCATCTTGATCGACGTGTCGTCGGTATGGATCACTCGCGACTGCAACACCAGGAACTTCATGCGGTCAACAAGTGGCTTGGCCAATTCGGCCAGCGCTGCTTGCCATCCGCAGAGCGTGCTTCGGCGGATCGTCATGCCCAGCCGCGAGTGAATGTCTTCTTGTCGGTACAGCGGTTGATGGTCGCCGAACTTGCTGAGTACCGTGTGAGCACACAGGCCGGGAGCGGGCAAGCCCTTTTCGATTGGTTGTGGCGGCTTGTCGGCGATGGCAATGTGCTCCTCACACACGCGCGACAAGCGTACTTCACGCGATCATGTTGCAGCACCTTCAACCGCGCCGGAATCAGCTCTAATTGCTCGCTGCTTTCCACGCCGATCTCCTGTCGCAACACGCCACAACCGGGACAAGCTCGCTCAGATGCGGAGAGCTCATGCCGAATCAGTTCACGCGGTAAATGAGCAGGCAACTTGCCACGGCGGCCGCGCGACTTGCGACGGCGACGCGGAGTATCATCAATCAAGTCGCCTTCTGCTGGGCGTTGCTCAAGTTGCTCGGCGATCTCCTGGAGTTCCTTCAGCGAGAACAACAGCAATTGATCGGGATCGATACGCTCTTGGCGAGAACCGCGGATGCGCTGTAAGAGAAGCTTGATCTGATGCTCCAGCGAAGCCACTTGATGCTGCTTCTCTTCAAGCGTCTGGGTAAACTGGGAGGCAACGGCCTCGTGCTGGGATTGTGTGTGCTGGAGTTCGTCGTTGGCTTGGGTCAATTGCGTTCGCGAGTGAGCCAACTCGTGTTGCACTTCCGCCAACAACATCTTGAGACGTTCGTTTTCTGCTCGCAGATCCTTTGCGTTCATGTCCGTTGTTACGCACGAAGATCGCTTGCGGTTCTCTCTCGCGTTCAAGATAACGCAGCCTGTTTTTTCAACTGGCGATGGAGTACCGCTTGCGTCGCTGCACGTTCTGATAGTCAATGCCACGCAGCAACATGGTCAGTTCGTCGCTGCGGATTTCAGCGGACTTCTGATCGCCAGCGACGTGTGGCATTTGAAACGTGCCTTGCTCCAGCCGCCGATACCAGATCGCCAGACCGTCACCGTCCCAGTAGAGGATTTTCAGCTTGTCACGACGGCGATTGACGAATAGGAACAAATGCCCACTCAGCGGATCTTGCTGCAGCACCCCAGAGACGATGCCTTGCAGGCCATTAAATCCCTTTCGCATATCGGTAGCACCGGCAGCGAAGAAAATGCGCGTGCCCGTAGCGATGCTCAACATGACAATTCTCCACCGACTGGACACCGGGCGATGACATCCAGCAGTCGCGAAATCGTTCCCGGCGGCGTGCCGTGATCGAATCGCAATGTAAAGCCGCGAGGCGTACAAATCTCCACCGGCATGTTCATGTTCTGACCGCGGGGCATGACGCTGTCACACGTCGCGGTCACGATATCGACAGGAATCAACCGCCCGTTGCCCTCAGCATCAGCCGCTCTCTCGGCGTCACGCTTCGGCAACTCTTTTCGCCACGAATAAAACGACGGCTCTGAGATCGCCTTCTGTTGGCAGAACTTCCGAACGCTCAAGCCACATCGCCGCTGCTCTTCCAGCACCAAACGCCAAAACTCTTCTTTTTCTGCCGACCGCTTCGATCTCGCCATCATCAGGCTCCCGGTAAAGTTCGAGGAAACGAAATCCTCCAACCTACTCCACCAGGCAAGATGTACTTCACAGTGCGCTCACGAGCAGCGCAACCAGCAAACCAACAACAGCTATGGTGAAGCTTGGGCCAACGCCAGCAACACACCGTTCCGACTCTACAAACACTTCGCACACGAAGGCGGCACGTCCACGCCGTTTTTCATGCACTGGCCGGACATGATCCAGCCACGCCAAGACTGGTTCCGCTCGCCAGCGCAGTTAATCGACATCGTGCCGACCCTATTGGACGTCGCCGGAGCGACTCACCCCGAACAATTCAACGAAAACGCCATCCCCGCACTCGATGGAATTTCGTTGCGCAGGGCCTTCACTGGGGAGCGCCTCGATCGGAGTGAGCCAATCTGTGTGGAGC
>JBPCVD010000530.1:0-3628 GCA_051010815.1 Rubripirellula sp. | reverse complement strand
ACGTGCATTGCCAAGCACGTTCGAACTCTTGATGGCCTCCGATGCCTGATCCAGAAACCCTGGATGGTCAATCAATTCGATCAGGGCTGGGTGATTCAGCAAGGTCTTGGCAAGCTCCATGTCCATCGGCTTGCCCGATTCGAGAAACGCCTTCACGTCGGCGTCCTGCGTGATCTTATCGACAGCCTCTCGAACCTCCGGTGTCTGTTTGAGTTCCTGGATTGACGGATGATCCAGGAAATCACTGACCTTCACGGGATCGCTCAACACTTCCACGCTGTTTTGAAGTTCATCGACGCGATTCAATTGTGGAAAGAGGGTGAAAGGATTGTAGCGCTCGATCGTCGGTCCAAGTCGGCTCTCGCGCGTTTGTTGTGCGGTGGACAGGATTAGCTTCGAGACAATTTGACCGCGACGATCCGTTGGATCACGTCGCGGTGCCCGTCTGCGTTCAGCCGGTTCGATCATGAGCATGCCGCCCAGGAAGAACAGCATCACGACGACGCCTTCGATCGCTCCAATGCCAAACCCAAGCCACTTGTTGAAGGCAGTCAAAACCGATCGCCGTCGAAGGATGCGACCGCCCACATACATGAGCGTGGTCGACACGATCAGGCTGATCGAAATGCCAATCACGCCAAAGGTTAGCAGTCGATTCGTTAGACCGGTCGTTCCGAACCACGCTGCGAAGCGATCCTCCTGCATCAATGCCAGCGAGGGCGTGAAGGCGATCGCGGCTGTGATCGCGGCAAGAAACGCAAAGATATTGACGAGCCCCGCGCGATATCCAGTGAACGCGGAGAATCCGGTCACGGCGAACATGGCAGCGACCACGTAGTCACCATCGACGGCGAAATAGATGGCGGGGCCAAAGAACAGGGCCGAAAGCAGGAGTCGCCACCGAAGTTTCATGCCGCGTCGTGTTGGCAGCGCATCGTCGTGCATCATTTGGCTCTGGAAAAAGCGATGGATGTTTCTTGAAACCTACGCCGTTCAAGATACGGTTCTTGCGTCGAACAGGACCGCTTTTGTTGGTCATTTGCGGATGGAATCGGCAGGAGCAGATTGTGACGATTGTGACGAGTCGCTCGAATCGCTTCGCCTTGCGACCTGGGAAAGGTCGAACATCTATTCTGAGACCAACACCGCCAATCGATGGAATGGATTGATGAAGATGGATCGTGCTTTCATGTTGCGTTGGATCACAACGATGTGTGGTACCGCTTTGCTGACGGCTTCTGTCGCAAGCACTGCCACTGCGCAGAAACCGAATCTTGACGTCACGTCACCGGCTGCATCGTCACCGGCTGCATCGTCACCCCAGCTGGTTCCGCCGAGCACGGATCCCTCGGATCCTCCGCGTCTTGATCCGCCAGTGCCGCCAGGCCGCGAAGTGGAAGTTCCTCAGCCAGGCGACACCATTCCCAAGCAGAAAACGGAGGACATCGATGTCCCCGAGATTCGACCGTCGCAGCTTGAACCGACGGATTCCTTTGAGCCCAGGTCGAATCCAGGCGTCGACGTTTACCCCAATGAACCGGGTCAGGCGAGGGACAGCCCTCGAACAAGGGTCCAGGACGCGCTGCGAGGATACGATGAAAGCACGATGATCGACGAAGTCGACTCGGAGGAAAGTCGCGCGGATATCATTCCCCAAGCTTTGAGCGATGAGGAACGCTCGAAGCTCGGCATCAAACAAGGTCGGTTTCGGTTGCCGACGCTCGCCGCGCCGACCACGACTCAGCCCACGGGCGACAATAACCGAACGCCACCAAGTTTCAGTGACAATCAGGAATTGTTGACTGAACCGCTGCCCGAGAGCGGAACGGATCGAGCCCCCGATTGGCACTGGTCGGTCTGCAGTTGGTCGGCGGCGAACACATTCTCCAATCCGCGGTACTTCGAAGATCGTATGTTGGAGCGTCACGGGCATGAGCGGTGGGGGCACCTACAGCCAGTCGCGTCTGGTGCCCGGTTCTTCACGACCTTTCCGATGATGCCGTACCTTTGGACGGTGAAGAATCCGTGTGAATGCGAATACACCCTCGGTTACATGCGATCCGGATCGTGTGTGCCGGTCATGATGCAGCGTCCTCCGTACGAGAAACGGGCGTTAATCGTGGAGGCTGCCACGGTCGCGGGATTGATCATCGGATTCCCATAGCCCTTTCGCCAGCGACAGTGACCGGCTAGAACATTGGGAGTCGTCAGGAAGCTTCTCGGAACGATAAATCGCCCATGTTTTACCTACTGATCCTTGTTGTCGCGGCTAGCCGCTTTTTGCCTCATCCACCGAATGTCGCCTGTGTTAGTGCACTGGGCATGTTCGCCGGGTGTTATCTGGTCGGCCGACGCGCTTACCTGGTTCCGCTGGCGGTGCTGCTAATCAGCGACGTGATTGGGCAGGCATTCGGCATTCCAGGAATGGGGTTCTACAGTCCTGTTGCCATGCTGTTCGTGTACGCCGGAGCGATGGCGGCGGTGCCGATCGGACGCTGGATGGCTAACAACCAAAGCAAGCTTCGTCTTCCCGCCGGTTCCTTGACGGCCTCCTGCCTCTTCTTTGTGCTCAGTAATTTGGGCGTTTGGTTTGCTGGTTGGTATCCGATGACCGGCGCCGGTTTGGCAACCTGTTTCGTCAATGCGATTCCATTCTTCGGATACACAATCGCCGGCGATCTAGCATTCACGCTGCTACTTTTCGGTGCCTGGGAGCTATCGGGACAGGCCGCCCGATCGCGTCCCGGCCTGGGTGTGCTCACCCGATCCTAGCGGAAGCGTCTCGGAAATCTTGCGGCGATCCTCTTCTAACCGGCTAAATGGATGCCGGTCCGCGGCTCACGATCGAGCTGCCTCGAATGCGGGCGGGTCTCGTTACGACTCGTTAAAACGCTCAAAAGCGACTGATCGGGCCGCGATTCGTCTTCGCTTTCAGGATCGTTGGGTGGCAGGTAGAATGGAATTCCCGCCTCTCACCCTCTGAGATCAAAATGCCGAAAGCCAATCCCGCTCGACGTTCGTTCTTGAAAGCCACGGGGATCGCCATCGCGTTGCCCACGATGGAATCGCTTTCTCAGGCCTCGGAGTCGAATCAAGAGGCGAAAGTGCCCCGTCGCATGGTTTGCGTTGGCAACGAGTTTGGCATGTATCCCGGCGCGTTTTGGCCCGAGTCGTCCGGCAGCGACTACGAGATGACGCCGCTGCTCGCCCCGTTGCAGTCCCACCGCAACGATCTGACGGTGTTTTCGCATCTCGATCATGGACTGAAGGGGGGGCATTTTGCGGTACACACCTTCCTGAGTGGAGTGAAAGCGGCGGAAGCAAAAGGAATGCCCGAAGGTGGGATGAGTTTGGATCAGCGTGCGGCAGAACATGTTGGATCACGCACAAGGTTTCCGTCGTTGACTGTCGGCTCCGAGGGTGGCCTGCACGGTGGTTGTCGGATGAGTTGGACCCGCAACGGAACGCGAGTGCCGCCGATCCAAGGGCCTCGTGAGCTCTTTCGAGAGTTGTTCGTCAATGAGGGTGCGGGAGCGAAGAGAGCTGCGACAGACCGGATCGATTTGCATGGTTCTATTTTGGATGCCGTCCTGGGCGACGCAAAGTCTCTCTCGCGGAAATTGAATAC
>JBPCVD010000529.1:0-9486 GCA_051010815.1 Rubripirellula sp. | reverse complement strand
CGGCTGCTCCCACGTGAATGTCACCCAGCAAGACCGTACCGATCTCGGAAAAGGTGTTTTGATCGTCGGGCTGCGAAAAAGACATCTCTCCCTCAGGGTCGCTGTCATGTCCCAGAACGTGAGGAATCTGCTTGAGAATCAGGATCACTCCGATGGCTGCCAGCAATCCCTTGATGACGCTCGAGGGAAAGAAGGCTGATAGGGCGCCGGCACGAGCGATCCCCATTCCAATTTGAAGCATTCCGGCGATGAAGACGGCCAGCAGGAAAGCATCAAACGATCCGAGGATCGCGATCTGTGAAAGAACGATCGCGGCCAAACCTGCCGCAGGTCCGCTAACGCTCGTGTGCGATCCACTGAGTGATCCGACCACGATGCCACCGATGATGCCGGCCAACAGACCAGCGAACAGCGGAGCACCAGAGGCTAGGGCGATGCCAAGACAAAGCGGCAAGGCAACGAGGAAGACAACCAGTCCGGAGACCAAGTCGCGTGTCACGTTGGGCTGTACGCTTGCGAGTGGGTCGGAGGGTGAGGGAACTTGCTTTGTCATCGCGGTGCGTCAGTTGTACGGTGGATTCGAGAATCGAGCGTGGTGGAAGGAGGCCGTCGGAACACGACAATACTTTCATGCATTTCGGTTCATCCGAAGCGAAACGACCGTATTTCTTTGGGAATTCAACGGCCAATCTTCATTCGGTTCGTCGCTCCAAGCATCACATCAGTCGATCAGATCCGACCGAAGCGCGGGCGCCGAAATCATTTGCGAAGACGGGCATCCAATGGAGACGAAAGGAGAGTGAGGGAAGGTCAGCGAATTGGAATCCTCGCGTACTTCGACCCTCGCCGACGCTAACAACGCAGCGGCGCTAGCAGTCCGTTGGAAAGGCGGTGACCAAGATGAGTTCGGAAGCGTGGTTGTCGCGGGACGGGCTCGTGAAACGCGAGCACGGCGAACGTGGTTCGCATGCGATCGCCGCTGTGACGACGCTTCTCGCTACGGTGACGTTCGCGATTGGCCGAAACACTTTCCTCTACATCCTCGCACGATTCCACCTCAGCTACCGACTCAAAGGCCTCGGCCATCACTGGGGTGATTGCGGGGAGGCTTACCGCAAACAGCAAGAATGCGAGGCGGGATGTTCCCCACCTCAAACGTTCTGCATATTTTCGGAGTCGCCACATGCTCTTGCTCGAAATCGCGTACGGGGACGGAAACGACCATCCAAAAACGATAGAAACAGGTCAACCGGGGTCAAGCTAGTGATACATGAAGATTTGCGTCAAGCCAAGCTTTGAGCAAATCTCACCACAGGCTCGGCGGCAACCCTGCTTCTACCGTCCACTTTCACTTTCGTGCCTGGAACCCTCAAAATCAGGGATTTGTGGTTTCATGAAGCGCGCGAATGTGAAACTCGACCGATTCGGCGAGTGCCGACGGGTTGTAGCCCCCTTCAAGCATGCTGACGATGCGTCCACTAGCGTGAGCCTTCGCCACGTCGACCATGATCTGCGTCAGTTCGGAAAACTGTTCGCTCTCGAATCCGTTTGAACCCACGGGGTCATCACGATGACTATCGAACCCCGCGCTGATCAGCACCAGCTCAGGTTTTACTTTCGCACAGAGCTTCTCGGTGGCCAGTCGAAAGCGACTGATTTGATCCTTGGCCGTCGTGCCGAAACGAACCGGTAAATTCACCGTCAGCCCCTGACCGGCGCCCTGGCCGGTCTCGTGTACGTCGCCCGTCCCTGGGTAAAACGGAAAACGATGCATCGAAAGGAACGCGACGTTGGGATCGTCCCAAAACGTTGCCTGCGTTCCATTGCCATGATGCACATCCCAGTCCACGATCAAGACGCGTTCCAACCCATGTTGCTCGACGGCCGATCTTGCGGCGACCGCGACGTTGTTCAGCAAGCAAAACCCCATTGGATGACTCTGCATCGCGTGATGCCCGGGCGGACGCAGGAGACAGAAGGCGCGAGAGTCCTCACCGTTAAGGACTCGGCTAACCGCATCACAAGCAGCCCCGGATGCCATGCACGCCGCATTCCAAGACTGCCCACTCACCACCGTATCACGTTCGATTTGCCCGCCACCCTCTGCAACAAACGATTGAATCGACTCAAGGTCTTCCATTGAATGCACATGACTCAACTGCTCGATCGAAGCTGATTTCCAGCTCGGTCGCACAAGTTCGTCAAAGTCCCTTTCGCCGCTCAAACGATCCACAACGGCTCGCAAGCGCCCGGCGTTCTCGGGATGCGACCCAGTCTCGTGCTGCAAAAATATCGGGTCGTAATAAAGGAGAGTCATGGCCCGCCCACGATGGCTTCGAGATTCGAATTCGATTTCTTTCCGAAGGTCAGTCTTTGCTTTGTCGTACGGATCCCAGTCCGTTTAGGACATGCAATTATTCGGTCACGCCATTCTTCCGTAAATGTTCCGCGAACCACGGATTGACCGCCTGCTTGCTCGTCGCGGAGTGGTACGGTGCCGAACGGGTCGGCAACCACTTCCGCATCTCAGTGAGCGTCTCTTCGAAACGTGGATCGCTCGCCAGATTCGTAAACTCGTGCGGATCATTCTGATGATCGTACAATTCCTCGGAGCCGTCTTCATAGCGAATGAATCGATATCGCTCACTTCGCAGGGAGTGATTGTTTCTGGCATACGTTGTCAAAATTGCTTCGCGGCCGTCAGCTTCCGGATCCTCCATCAATCCCACCAAGCTTTGTCCTTCGTTGGCATCCCGCGGAGGGAGTCCACACATTTCCAGTAGCGTCGGATAAAGATCAATCAGACCGACGGGGCGACGGCACGTTTGTGGACTCTTTTGAATCACCGCTTTGGCTTGCAAACCGGAAGCGCTGCTCTGTGCTGAAGCGCTGCTCTGTGCTGAAACGCTGCTCTGTGCTGAAACGATCCGCGGTTCGATGATCATCAATGGCACATGCGTCGATTCCTCCCACAGACTGTGTTTGGAAACACGATCTTTTTCGCCGAGGTGGTAACCGTGATCACTGAACAAAACAATGATGGTGTTCTCGGAGTGTTCACTTGCATCGAGAGCGGTGATGATGCGACCCACCTGGTGATCCACGAATCGAATGCATGCGAGATACGCTTGCACCGCAAGCCGAAACTGCTCGTTGTTGTGGGCCTGCAAGAATTCCAAATCCGGGTATTTTGGCATGGCGTGCATTGCACGGCCCACAGCCGGAACGTCGCTCAGGTCATCGCGACCTACATCCGGTAAGTGAAGCGTCGACAGATCGAACGTTTCAAACCAAGGCCCTGGTACATAAAACGGCACGTGTGGCCGAACGAAACCCACGGCTAAAAAGAACGGATCCTCATGAGACGCTTGTAATTGCTGCACGGCCCAATCAGCCGTCTGATGATCCGGCATTTTTTCATCGACGTCGGGAAAGCGTCCCCAATCCGTTTGTGTTCCTGACCAGGGCACATCGGGAAGATGGTAATGAATTCGCTGAGCAGGCTTGGGGCCGAATCCGCCAAACGTGCCTCCGAACTTGCTGAATGCCGTTTTCGGTGAATAGCCGTGTGTGATCTTCCCGCATGCCAACGTCTCGTACCCGTGCGAAGCAAAATACTCTGGCATCAACTGACCAGCAAAAAACTCCTGATCTTGCTCCAAGTTCTTACCTTTTGGTTGCTGATAAACGCCGGTCGTGTGCGGGTATCGACCCGACAGCAGTGATGCACGCGATGGACCGCATATCGGGCCCTGGCAATGTGCGTTGGTGAAGAGCGTCCCGCGATTTGCCAATGCATCCATGTGAGGCGTCACCGCCTGTGGGTGTCCGCCCATGCATCCGATCCAATCGTTCAAATCATCGATCGCAATGAACAACACGTTGGGGCGACGTTCGTTTTGATCCTCCTGGGCAAAGCTCGGGCTCGCAACGACGATCGCAATCAAAAAACAAAAGATGGCCCGTATCAAAAGAACCGATTTCATAGACAACATTGCTAGTCGTTTCATGAGTGTTACAGAGAGATCTGTCGCAGACGCGCCGATCGAATTTCAATGCGGGTTGCCACAATAACCAGTCAGTTTCGCCGTCTCGGATCAGCAAGGGATGACCCGACAACTTGTTGGCAGGACTGATCACGAAGATGTTCACGAGCGGAAACATGCGTCATCAAGGTGTCGTGATGGCTCGACCGATCTATCTAGTCCTGTGGCGAGTCGAAGAACGGGAATAAGCGTCGAATCTCTTCTGGTTCCGGTTGACGACCATACTCACAGATTTCAAACGCTTCCGCATAGTTCACGGCTTTCCCCCGATCATCGCCATACCAGCGGACGAGTGCGTCACGATTTTGTTCTGCTTCGTTACTTTGTCGTCGCACCCAACGCTCCCTCAACCACGCTTCCCTCATTTCGGGTTGCGACTCAGGCGGAGCCTTGGCCATCTTCTCGGCGCTCCCCAATGCGCCTCCCTCAAAGGTCTGTGAGACGAGCGCGGTCAACGCATGAACTTTCTTGTCAAATACAGAGTCAACCGAGACGGCAATATCAGCTTCAAACGGATACGGCTTTTGAAAACGATCACTCGAATAGAGGAAGACAGGATTCTTCTTGAGCGGAGGCACGGAAGGAAGAAAGAACGGCACAGTCACCATGTAAGCCGCATCTTGAACCAGGACGCCAACGTAACGATGGTCCGGATGGTAATCCCAGGGACGATGCGAGATCACGATGTCCGCGTCCCACTCCCGAATCAATCGTGTGATTGTTCGGCGATTCTCCAAGGTTGGCAGCAGCTCTCCGTCGTGAATGTCCAAAACTTCTGACTCGACGCCCAAACGTTTTGCGACCTCCGCCGACTCCGCCGTGCGCCGCATCGCCAGCGGGCCGCCTGCCATCGCCCAATGCCCGATGTCCCCATTGGTCACCGAAACGAGCTTCACCTTGTGACCCTGCTGTGCCCACAACGCGGCAGTTCCTCCGCTCTTGTACTCGGCATCATCGGGATGAGCGCCGAAACAGATAATCCGCAGCGGCGTTTCCGAGGCAGCGGTGGTTTCCGACGTCTTCTTTGCGTCAACGTCTGCTGCGAAAACGGCGGGCGTCAAGAGGAAGACGACGCAAGCCAGAAGAGCAAGGCTGAGTTTTCGGATCGAAGGCAAGTGAGTGGATTGCATGGGACAACGATTTGGGGCGCGGGGGTTTGCGGGTGGGAAACTTGCAGGCAGGAGAGGAAAGTGCGGACGACCGCGAATGGGTCGCAGCTGTTTTAGTTTAGCGAGCTGCGATGCATCTGACACAAATCTCAGTTTCATCGACAAGCACACCGCCGACGCACTTGCGACCCCGTCTCGATGCCTATCGACCTTCGCGACACCATGTTGCGAGCCAACTAGATGCCGTTTATTCTTCGCGGGAACGCCAGATGACGAGATTTACGCATCTAGCAACACTTGCGTGACAAGTTTCCATCACGGAACATTTCAAACACAGCATCGAGTCACACAGTCCGAATGGGGCCCAGCCGATATGAAAATCGAGGTTGAAGACAAAGGCGATTACCGATTGATTCGCTGTTCCGGGATGCTTGGAGGTGATACGCGCGAATACTCCGACAGCTCACTTCATCCCCTGATCGAAGACGGTCGGTCACGTCTTCTGGTCGATCTATCGGGCGTCGATCGCATCACGTCGGATGGAATCAGCGTGTTCGTGACGCTCGTCTCGCGAGCGAACGCGAAGGGAAGCCGCGTCGTGTTCGTCAATCCGAGCCCTTTTGTTCGGGCGATCTTTGATGCCACCAAGATCTCGAGGTTTCTTGAGACCGAAGAAACCGTCGATGACGGCATCAAGAGACTGATGTCTGAATCAAGTTGATCGAACGTCCAATCAGAAAATAATTTGATGTGCGGCATTCGTTTGACATCGGCCGCTCAACGGCACGTTTATCTTATCGAAGCACGCTCGCCAACTTCAGTCACCGCTAAGCAAAGAGCATGAGCACGAACGCCACTCCTGAAACGCTCGCTTTCGATCGCGGCCAATTGGTACTGATTGACCAGACGCGATTGCCTAACGAATTGGTCACGCTGAACTGCGAAACTGTTGCGGAAACACATGATGCCATCCGTCGACTTGTGGTTCGAGGGGCTCCGGCGATCGGAATCGCTGCGGCCTATGGCGTTTGCCTGGCGTGCAAAGGCAAGTCTGGCAACCAACAAGCTTACTTGGATGCGATCGACTATCTGGCGACGAGTCGACCCACCGCAGTCAATCTATTCTGGGCATTGGACCGAATGAAAAAGGTCGTGTTGTCAACGCCGGAAGCAGAACTGCCACAACGGCTTTTGCAGGAAGCGACAAAGATTCACGACGAAGACCGTGAGATGTGCAAGAGCATCGGGCGCCACGGCGCGACGCTTCTTGTCGATTGCAAGCGCGTGTTGACGCATTGCAACGCAGGCGGATTAGCAACGTCGATGTGGGGCACCGCGTTGGCACCGATCTATCACGTTCACCAACAGGGTCAAGCAATCGAAGTTTTTGCCGATGAGACAAGGCCCTTGCTTCAAGGCGCGAGACTGACGGCATGGGAACTGACCCAGGCGGGAGTCCCCGTGACCGTATTGACGGATTCGATGGCGGGTTCGCTGCTGCGAACGGGCACGATCGACGCTGTGATCGTCGGCGCGGACCGAATCGCTGCCAACGGTGACGTGGCTAACAAGATTGGCACTTATCCTCTCGCGGTGCTCGCGCGATACCATCAGGTTCCGTTCTACGTCGCCGCGCCCTCCAGCACATTCGACCTCGACTTAGCCAGTGGCGACGCGATCCCGATCGAAGAGCGTGGGCGAGACGAAGTAGCAAGCCCGTACGGAGTTTGCGTGGTCCCCGAGGCCGCATCGGTCATGAATCCCGCCTTCGACGTCACGCCCGCCAATCTTGTGGATGCGATCGTTACCGAACGGGGAATCGTTGAACGCCCCGATAGTGAAAAGCTAGCCACGCACCTTCGCTAGCGTCACTCTGCTGCCAGAACCGGTGCGTGAGCCTCCGCGTGGCCCAAGATTTGGATCGATGCGCAACGCACGAGCTTTAAGTGCATTTAACTCGATTCGAGTTGATGTCATTCCATGAAAACACGAGCCTGGATGCGCTCCAAGTGCGGGCTGAGAAAGCTTCCGAAAGATTCTTTCCGAGGCCTGACCAGACGTGTCAACGACCGGAGCGATAGTAGTTGTAGTCGCGAGAACGGACAGGACGTCTCAAAGCGAGACTTTGCTGTGCGATCAGGACGAGGCTGAGACAAAGCCAAACCACTCACAAAAGGGGGTCGGGTGTAACGGTTAGGAAATTTGTGATTCGATCAAACAGAGAAAACCAAGGATTTTGGTCACTTTCCCTGGAGATCTGCGATTTCCTACCTATTTCCCACCTGACCCACCAAGAGTTGGTACGCGATTTGTTCTTAGTGTTAGCTGTTAATCACGAATCACTCCAATCTCAGGGAAGTAATCATGTTGGTTTTGAGCCGCAAAGAAGGTGAGCAACTGGTCATCGGTGACAACATCGTTTTGACCATCAATCGGATCTCCGGGAATCGAGTTGCCATTGGCATCGATGCTCCTCGCGAAGTCCGCATCGTCCGAGGTGAATTGGAGCGTCATGAGGTCGCCGCCGGCGGTTCAGCCCCTGTCGCCATGTCCATGGACGAGACGACTGTGTCTGTTGCAAGCAAACCACACGACTGAGCTGTTTACCGGGCGATCGAGGCACTGCCCCGAGCTTCGTTTGCCCGGAAACGGCTTTACCGCCTCCCTGTCTCGTTCCCGCACCGTTGACCAGCATCTCGCTTGCTTTCAGCAAGTCGGCGAAGACGCAACCCATTCAATTGCTGGGTGCGCTAACAGGCGATGATTTAGAACGACTGCAAAGATCTCTCACGATCTTTTGTCACACGCGTCCGCTGGGAGTCAAACTCCGAACCAGTGTCGCGCGTTTTTCTTGAGACGGATTCACATTTTCCAACATTCGCGTTGGTTCAACCAAATCTGGTTGCCATGCGAAAAACTGACCATCGTGTCTCGGCCCCAAACATCATCCGCCGACACTTCTATAACTGAGAAGATCGGCTGGTCCACTCGTTGCTGTGTTGAGACAACGGCCGAAACTCACCATTCAGTTCAGCGCCGCGAATCCCCGTCGCAACATTACCATCCGAACGGATAGGGAAGTTTGCTGACGGAGAGGCGACCCGAGAAACAGAGCTCGACATCGCGTCCTTGCTCGCGTGGTCGACCATGAAAGTCGGTCGTCAAGTGGAGCTGTTCACCGTCGTGATTTGCCGCTCGATGCATTGGACGAGTATCAACGTCGCAATTCGCGATCTCAGGTTGCTCGACGCCGGGATCGATGGCTGGAAGATTCACGTTCCACAATGGGATTGTCGACTCCCGCGGCTTTCCTGCAGACTTCGGCAACTCCGCGACGAATGTCTCGAGCGTAGGCTTCATCCAGCGAGGCACATGATCCCACGTCACGGGAACATCGGGACGCCGATAGTGAGAAATTGCCATCGCAGGCACGGAGTGCAAGGCCGCCTCCCGCGCCGCGGCGAAGGTTCCGCTGACCAGAAGATCGATTCCCAAGTTTGCCCCCGCGTTCACCCCTGACAAAACGAGGTCAACCTCGCCGATCAGTGACGCTAGAGCCGCGCGGACGCAATCGACCGGCGTGCCGTCCACTGAAATCCAACCTGGCCGAACCCGTTCGAATCGAAGCGCGCGTCCCGTCGTGACGCTATGCCCACATTCGCTCCTGCCGCGGTTCGGCGCGACGACGACGATCTCAACCGTCTCGCCAAAGCAGTTTCGCGCCGCCTCGTGAAGTGCTTGGAGGCCGGGGGCTTCGATTCCATCGTCATTGGTCAGCAGGACGCGCATTCGTATTCCGCTAAAAAATCATGAGAAGTCAAAGTGACCCAATCGCCCCCGCAGTCCGAACCGATTTTACGCGGTCACCGAAACTTGGAACACTCGACGGCTACCGGGAAATGTCGACCGCATAGTTCAAGACGCGACGGCCGTCTTGTTCCACAGCCCGCAGCAACATTTGCTGCCCAATCAGCTGATTTGCATTCGGCCAATAGATTTCACGGCTAACCGAGTCCCCAGGGGGAATGGTGAGGAACCGTCGTTTGTACTGTCGACCAGGGGGTGGAAACAGCATGCAGTCATAGGACTGTGTCCTAGTTCCGCGATTGACAATCACGATTTGGACCCGCAGATCACCACTCGGCAGCAACCGCGTGACGACACTCATTTCCAAACCTTCGGGGCCAACGTTCACCTTGCGATAGACGGTGATCAATTTCGGCGGAATCGTTTCTAGCTCGAATTGAATCGGAACTTCAAAGATTCCGATTTTTGCAGTGTTGCTCAACACGACTTCAAAGTCTTGATAGGACGACCTACCGGCCAGAACC
>JBPCVD010000528.1:0-2513 GCA_051010815.1 Rubripirellula sp. | reverse complement strand
GTACCAACCACCCCAAGGATTTCGAACGGTTTTCCAGTCGGACCACCAACAACGCTGCCTTGAATCTCGACTCGTCTTGGAATCGGTTGGGATCCGATCGGAAGCCGTTCGTTACGAGGGCCAATGGATGTTGATTGTTTCCGACGCGGACGTGGAACAGTCGACGGAGGAATTGGCCTCGTACGGGCAGGAGAGAACGGATCACGCGGATCGGGACGCGCGACCGACACCGATCTATGGCGGCGCCGTGACAGGAGTCGTAATTTACGCTGGGCTGATGATGTTGGTCGCCGTGCTGATGGGGACGTCGGCGCTGGGTTATGACTGGTTTTCGGCCGGTCGCATGCAGGCAGGACTGGTGGTACAGGGTCAGTGGTGGCGGACGATCACCGCGTTGACATTGCACCTCGATATCGGACATCTGTCGTCGAACTTGGTATTTGGAATCGTGTTCGGCCTGCTTGCGGGACGTGTCCTGGGTGGCGGTGTTGCTTGGCTTGTCATCCTTCTGGCTGGATCATTGGGCAACTTGATGAATGCTCTTGTGCAGGTGGCTGAGCACACATCGATCGGTGCATCCACCTCCGTCTTTGCTGCCCTTGGTGTGCTCGTTTCGCACGCCCTCCGACCTTCGCGTTCTGCTCACGAACGACCATTGAAGCGGTGGAGTCCGTTGATCGGTGGCCTCCTACTTTTGGCCTTCACTGGCGTCGGCGGGGAACGTACCGATGTCACCGCTCACGTCACCGGGTTTGTGGCCGGTCTCGCTCTGGGCTGGGCCGCAGCATCGATGCCTTCCGAATGGTTAGGGAGTCGTCGCCTTCAGCAGATCAGCGGGATCGTGGCCATCGCATTGGTTGTCATGGCCTGGACGCTGGCGCTGTCATCGGCCGGTTAGCAAGCAAGCTTTCGATTCAGCATCGGCCGTCACCTCCGAGGGTGGAGCGACGGAGCTATTGAGTGAGGCAAAATAGAACGCGGCCAGCAATCGAAGGTTTACCCCGCGAGTCCCTGACATGCTCGCTTCAACACGCTCAAAGAATCGGGGTCATCGAGCCGCGCGTTTCCGACGGGAATCACCATGCCGTTGGGCAATCCGCTGTTGATTCGCAATTCTTCGGAGTCGAGTATCGGCGTGACTCGATCGGCGGGAGAATGCAAGATTAACGTGAAGGGTTTTGTCGTTGTCGCCGTACCGAATCTCTTCCATGCAGGACGTAACAGCACCAAAGGCAAGTCGCCGCTATTCATGTTGATCGCAACGGCGCCACCGCGTTGGTCTCCAACAATAATGTCGGGGCGGAACGCATTCACTGCTTCTTCGGCCGACCGGATGGATGCGTCGAAGTCGTTGTCGGGAAGAGCAGGCGCTAGGAGCGTGTGCCCAGCATTCTGCAGTGCATCTGCTTTGGCGTTGTTTCCACTTCCTCCCTGTTCAACGAGATACAGAATCCGTAGCGATCGAAAAGGGCGGTTGTGCTGAAATGCTGGCGTTGCGACGGAAGCCACACCAAACCCTCCTCCACCGCCGCTGAATACGGCATCGAGCCCAGCCAATTGTTGTTGGAGGCCGAACGGTGGAGAGGGGATGCCAATGATTTGCGTCAGTGCGTAAACATGTGATCGATTCTCGCGAATGTTTCGGCGTTCCTTCAGCGCTTCGGATCGGCGTTCCTTGCGGCGTTCTGCGGCCTCAAGGAATTTCGCTTCGTCTCGGTCGGAATCGGGGATTCCATGCTTGTCATGTTTCGCTCGGATTTCGGCTTCGACTTCTTGTCGCATTCGCACGTCTATGACGGCAGAGCATGTTTGAACCATGCATGCGCATGAGAGAGCGATCAGCAGTAGACGTCTCATGATTCCGAGGTGGGATTGTTGGGGCGAGGCGGGCGTTTCGGATATGACGATTGGCGATCCGGAAAGTTCCCCCAAATAGTGTCGAACGGAACCCTCACACGATGCGCGAATCCGCAAACATTGGCGTTAGAAGAATTTTTCGCTGCGGGATAACGCCTTAGATTTCAACGTTTCAGCCAGCTGATCACTCAACCATCCTGGCGGTGGCCGATCGGGGTTTGGTTGAGAACCGGCATTGAGAAACCTGAGAAGAAATCCACCGCGTTGAGATGCTTCATGCGTCGCCCACAACGGCCAACGGCGGCCGGCTCGGAATCGAAACGTTTCCCAAATGGCGCGGTCATTCCAGGAAGTGCTGGTGGACGTTCGTTTGTTGATTGAACGTGGGACGCAAGTTTCACCGAACGGTGCGTGCTCGCACGCTTCTGATGTCCAGCCACACTTCGAAGCAAGTTGTTCGGAGCCTAGAGGCGGACCTGTTCGCGTCGACACAGGCCTGAAATCCGCATGGGCATCATCTGCGGTTTCCGATGCCAGTTGCAACAGACAGCGGATCGGCTTGGATCGCTATTGCGTGCGAGCATTGATCCATTGACTAATCTTCTCTAGCGCCACGGGCGACATCGTTTCGTCGATCTTCATGTACTCGCTGGGCG
>JBPCVD010000527.1:0-4277 GCA_051010815.1 Rubripirellula sp. | reverse complement strand
TGGCAGTTTGCCTGGCGGGTGCTACGTTCGTTTGTTGGCGGCTTCTGCTCCTTGTGATGATCGTGACACCGCTGCTCGCGTTCGTGATGCATCACTTGAGCCGCGCAATACGACGAGCCAGTCGACGCGCGATGGAAGAAATGAGTCAGCTGTATGGCATGCTGAATGACGCGTTTGCCGGAATTCGTGTGGTCAAGGCCTTCAACACGCAAGCGTACGAGCGGGCGAAATTCGGTCGCGGGGCTCGAGCGTTTTACCGAAAATCGATGAAGATTGCCTTCTACAACACGCTGGCCCGCAGTAGCAGCGAAATGTTGGGGATGGCGACTGTTGGATTAGCGATTCTGGCAGGCGGCTACTTGGTCGTGAACAAGGAAACGCATTTGCTCGGTTTGAAGATGAGCAATCAGCCCCTCAACGTGGGCGAGATCTTGATGTTCTTCGGCTTTCTGATCGGTGCGTCCGACCCGGCGCGAAAACTGTCGGACGTTTGGAGCGGTCTGCAACGTGGCATCGCGGCCACATCGCGTGTGTTCGAAGTGATCGACCAACCAGTTCGCGTCAAAGATCCCGTCAGTGCGAAGTCGCCCGCGCGGCCGCATCGTCGAATTGAATTCAATGACGTGGCCTACCAATATCCTTCGGGTCCGAAGGTGCTGCGAGGCATCGACTTGACGGTCAAACATGGGGAGACGATCGCAGTCGTCGGCCCAAACGGAAGCGGCAAAAGCACGCTGGTCAGTTTGCTTTGTCGATTTGACGATCCGCAATCGGGCACGGTTTGCTTGGACGGTATCGCTACCAACGAGATGCGTACTCGCGACCTGCGTCGTCGAATTGCATTGGTGACTCAGCGAACCAACCTGTTCGACGACACGATCGAAAACAATATTCGCTACGGAAGTCCCGGTGCGGACGCACATGCCGTCGTGCGTGCGGCGAAGTTGGCATTCGCGGACGAGTTCATTCGTCACAAGACGCCCGATGGCTATGAAACGCTGTTGGGAGCGGGCGGAATGCGTTTGTCGGGCGGCCAGATGCAACGAATTGCTTTGGCTCGCGCCTTCTTGCGAGACCCGGACATCCTGATTCTTGACGAGGCGACAAGCCAGATCGATCTCGAGAGCGAACAACTCATCCACCAGGCGTTGGCCAAATTCCTGGTGGATCGTACCGGCGTCATGATCACGCATCGCCCCACCAGTCTGGTGATGGCCGACAGGGTGATCGTGATCGAAGCAGGTCGCGTAGCCGACAGCGGTCGACACTCGGACCTGATTGGTCGCAACCGCTTTTATCAGAGCTTGTGCGGCGATATCCGCGTGAGCGCCTAAGTGTTTTTCAATGGTTCTCTGTGAACCTGACCACCATCAAGCATCCACGTTCTTCTCGCCCCTGAGACCCTGATGGAAACTTCGACCCCCACGACCACAGAATTCTTTCAATCCTATGCATTTCGCATGGGACTCTACGCGGCGTTCACGTTCGTGTTGTTCGAATTGGTGTACGCGGCTGTCAAGACGCACGGTGCTGAACTGGTTTCGGCGGAAAACGGTCCCATCGAAATGACGCAAATGGTGTTGGCCATTGTTGGGGCGGTGACGTTATTCCTGGCCGCAAAGCTGACACCCGTCGGCCGAACGGGGCTGATATTGTGTGGCTGCGTGGTTGCCTATGCGGCTGCTCGAGAGGGAGATCAGTTGTTCGAGGAATTCCTGTTCGATGATGCGTACAAATGGGTGGTGGGTCTGCCAATGTTGATCCTTGGCGCCACGTTCGTGTTCATCGATCGCAAAACTTTGGTTGGCGACGTGATGGGGTTAATGAAGCATCCTGTCGCGACGCTCTTCGCGATCGCAGGAATCTATCTCTGCTTTGTGTGTCAAATCTATGACCGCCCCGAGATGTGGGGAGGAATCAGCATGATGAATGAGGCTGATGGTTCGCAGTTGGCGGTTAACAAAGCACTGATCGAAGAGTACGCGGAACTATTCGCCTATATGCTGTTGGCTATCTCCGGCGTCGAGGCTGCGTTCCTCGCCTTCAATCGAAGAGCTGAAGCAATGTCGTCACTTGAGGGCGGCAAAACGAATGCGTCGGACGACTCGGACATTCGCATCGCCGCGTAGTGCCGAAGCTTCGATCTGAGGCCACGAGGCGTAGCATTCGATAGTCCACGCGGGCACGCCCGGCAACTTCTGAGGCTCAGTTCGTGAGGCTCAGTTCGTGAGGCTCAGTTCGACGTCACCCGGAACTTCATCGCCTTCATTCATGAAGTCGCGAGGCAGCGTTTGTAGGTGACACTCCGCGTCCGCCCAGGTGTCGGAAGGAATCGCCGGGCAGCGCGATAGTGCAAGCTCGAGCATCGCATGGTGCGGGATCAATGCGTTGGCGAACCTTGCATTTGGCGGTCATGGCATTTCGCGGTCATTGCAATCTGTTAACAGAATGCTTGGCGGACAGTACCTTCGGCGAACGGCGGCATCGTTTCAGCTTCGTTGAGAGCAATAAAGGGCGGCGCGCAACAAAAAACGCGTCGGCGATTTCAGTCGCGAACGCGTTGTGCGTTGAATTCGTCACGTCGTGTTTTTCGATCGTGAGGCCCTTGATTGCCTTTTAAAGGCCAAGGTCACCAAAGAGTGGCGTGCTCAGGTAACGCTCACCCAAGCTGCACATGATGGTGACGATTCGCTTGCCCTTCATCTCGGGTCGGGCGGCGACCTGCACCGCAGCCCAAAGGTTGGCACCGCTGCTGATCCCGGCGACGATTCCTTCTTCCTTGGCCAAATTGCGGCCCCACTCAAAGGCGTCTTCGTCGTCGACTTGCACCACGTCGTCGATGACGGACGTGTCGAGGTTCTTGGGAACGAAGCCCGCTCCGATACCTTGGATACGGTGCTTTCCGGGATCGCCACCGCTGATGACCGGCGAATGCTTTGGTTCAACCGCGAAGGCCTTGAAGTTCGGATTCTGCTTTTTCAGGAATCGAGTGACGCCCGTGATGGTTCCACCCGTTCCAACACCAGCGACGAGCGCGTCGATATTCTGCCCGCTATCGGCCCAGATTTCCGGTCCCGTGGTCGCCTCGTGAATGGCGGGATTCGCCGGATTTTCGAACTGCTGCGGCATGTAGGCGTTTTCGGTGCTTGCCACGAGCTCAGCGGCGCGGTTGATCGCGCCCTTCATTCCCTCACCGGCTGGTGTCAGGACCAGGTTGGCGCCCATTGCTCGAAGGAGTGCACGCCTCTCGACGGACATCGATTCAGGCATCGTCAGCGTCAGTTTGTAACCTTTGGCCGCACATACGAAGGCCAAGGCGATGCCCGTGTTTCCGCTGGTTGGCTCTACAACATGCGTATCCTTGTTGATCTTTCCGTCGCGTTCACCAGCTTCGATCATGGCGACGCCGATACGGTCCTTGACGCTATTGAGCGGCTGGAAGAACTCACACTTGGCAAAGATCGTGGCGCCGCCTTCGGGGCCGAGGCGATTGATCTGAATCATCGGCGTGTCACCGATCGCCTTGGAGACATCGGAGTAAGTTTTGTCGCGTGGCATAGAGACCTCGGTAAACGGGGAACAGAGAGTGGTAGAAACGAATGGTGAGCATCCAGCTGAACGATTCGGTCAAGCTTCTCCGCGGGCGCGCTGGATCGGGTCAGATTGTTTTCGACGCGAGCTATTGTTGAGCAGGTTGCGAGCCACCGCAATGCGGATGTTGAGGATCAGACTCGCTCAAGCGTGACATACAGGTGACCCGATCTCGCGGCGACCGGGCGCGAAAGAGCAGAATGCATCTTTGCCGAGAGGGCATGCTTGGGCAGGCTCGGAGGGCTAATCAGGCGACTTCCCAAGTATCGCCCGAGGCAAACAACGAGTCGAGATCGCCCTCGCCTTTCGCTTCGGTTGCCTGGGTGACCTGAGCGTTGATCTGGTCATCGTAGGTTGTCACGCCCTCGACTGCCCGCAGCACGCCGATTGGCTCCGGCATCAGCGGATAGGACATCCTCGCCATCATCATATGAATCGAAGGATTCGGGTCCTTCTCGTCATGAATCAGCAAGTCATCCGCAGGAACGTCGTTCGTACTAACGACTTCCAAGTGGGTTCCGACCAGTCGGATGCCTTTGGTGCCGTTTGCGAAGATGAGTGGTTTCCCGTGCTCCAATTCAACGACGTTGTCGGCACGCTGCTTTTTCTCTTGAGCGTAGGCCATGGCTCCATCGTTGAAGACGTTGCAGTTTTGGTAAACCTCCACAAGCGACGCGCCTTTGTGC
>JBPCVD010000526.1:0-18587 GCA_051010815.1 Rubripirellula sp. | reverse complement strand
TCGTTTGAGCGTCCGCCCATTGAGTATTCATCGGCGCATCCGACAGACGCGATCGCCAAGTTGAAAGCATCGATTGATGCATCGCAGCAAACGGTGAATCGCGATCCTTCGTATGGCTACCTGGTTGGGTTGCTCGATGCCCTCAGTATCCCGGTCTCGTCGCAAGCGTTGGTTTACTCAAAAACAAGTTTGCAGCGGCATCGTATTTCTCCCGAAAATCCGAGAGCGATCTATTTCAATGACGACGTCTATGTCGCCTGGACGCCGGATGCTGATTTGATCGAGATCGCATCGACCGATTCGAGGTTGGGATCTGTTTTCTATACGGTCGATCAGCAACAAGAACCTACTCGGGAAGTCGAGATCACGCGTCGAGTACACCGATGTCTCTTCTGCCACGGATCGACGGACACCGGGCGCGTCCCAGGATTGCTGATGCAATCTGTCTTCACGGATGCCGACGGACATCGCGCCTTTCCCAGTGACTCCATCGAGCCGAAAGCGAATGGACCGATCCTTGGGCGTTGGGGCGGCTGGTACGTAACGGGAACCCATGGAAGTCAGCGGCATCTCGGAAATCTAACGACGGAGTCCTCGGAAGTCGTCTTGCCGGATCGCTTGGAGGCGTCCACGAATGTCAACGACCTGAGTCGCTATTTCGATGTCACCCGGTACTTGTCACCTCACAGTGATCTTGTGGCTCTGTTGGTGCTTCAACACCAAGTCTCGTTGCACAATTTGTTCACGAGTGCCAACCACCAAACGCTGTTGAAGCTGTATGACGGTGGCAACAATGTGAGCGACGAGCATACGGACGCCGAAGCGCTCGTTGACGAGACCCGTATCTTCATGGATCAGATCGCGGAAGAGATTGTGGATGGCCTCTTGATGGTCGATCAGACTTGCTGGAGTGACAGCATGTCCGGAAGTAGTGATTTCGCACGTGAGTTTGCCTCACGTGGTCCGTTCGACTCCAAGGGACGTAGTCTGAGAGAGCTTGATTTAGACCGTTGCTTGTTTCGGTATCCGTGCAGCTATCTGATCTATTCGGATGCGTTTGATGGATTGCCGGTCTCCGTCCTGCAGCGAGTCTATGCCCGATTGCACGCGGTGCTTCATGGCAAGGATCGACGAGCAAAATATCGGCATCTGTCTCAGGATCAGCGTATGGCGATCGACGAGATTTTGGTGGCGACCAAGCCGGCAGTGGCTGTCGCCTTTGACCAACTTGACCAAGCCGTTGGAGAAGCCGAAGAGTCAAAGGTCGACGACCAGTAGGAATCGTTGGTCGCCGACGCTTCGCCATGCCGCCAATGCCTAGCGGGAAGGAGGTCTTCTCTGCGTGCGTGACGACGATTGAGGCAGTAGTTCGCTAGCGCTAATCTCGCCATTTTTATCACGGTCAACAGCTTCCAATGAAGCGGGAGCCTGCTCCATTTCTTCTGCGGAGATCACGCCATCGCCGTTTTGGTCGAGCGCGGCGAAGACAGGGATGCGACGCATCATGTCCTGCATTCGACTTCCATTGCCGCCGGATCCTCTCGGCGACCAAGGATTGTTTCCGATCCCAGGTCGGCCTTGGCCTTGAGGTCTGGCACCTGAGGATCGTCCCCCGCCCCCGGGTCGACGCCCTCCCGCCGATCGTCGATTCCCGCCATCAGGGTCGCGTTCCATTGTGACGAGGTATTCCTGGGTCACAGGTATGCAGAAGGTTTCGGCATCGTCGCAGGCGAAGTACTTGACCACGATCTTGAGTGGCTCCGAAGACTTGCCCTGAACATCGAGCAAAAATTCGCGAGGATCTGCGTCGGCATCGACATCCACCTTCGGACCCTTGCCTTCCACTGGCGCGATGGTGACACCTTCAGGGGTCTCGATCGAATAAGTCAGTGTAGGCGCCTTGTTGTTCCAGTGAACTTTGTAGAGTGGATCAAGAAAGAAGCCGAGATAGAGTTTCCCGTCCCCCGACTCGACTCTCAGTTTCGCATAGTGAGGCGTCTTGGATTCGACAGCGTCAATCTTGAAAGGGGACATCTGTCCGGGCAAAACGATTCGCTTGACGATTCCTGTTGCAGCGCGTTCGGGAGGCGCTCGCGTCGGCATGTCCAAATCTGCGATCGTCGTAGGATTCTCAACGGGTCCCACAAGTTCGGCCAGATCTTCTCGAAGCGCGGATGGGTCGGACCAGTCACGTGCCGAGACGATTATTCCGTCGGGGCCGATGATGAATTCGGAGTTAGGCCGATTTCCCAACGCATGCTTTAATTCATTGGTCATGCTGTCACAGATCCAAGGGATCTGTGAACCGAGCGTCCGCTTGGCCTCCGCCACGTGCATCAATCGTTCTTTCAGATTGAAGGGTGCAACGTATCCATTGGTTTCGGGGTGCGCCAGGGCTTTGTAGATGTACAGAAACTTCACGCCCTTGGGGGCATAGTCACGTTCAACCGTCTCCAAACTGGGGACGTTACGAAGAAACGGTGGTCAGGTCAGGCACCCGAAGACCAACACTGTGTAGCTTCCTCGGAGCGTATCCGTAGAAAAGGCCTGCCCCTGTTCATCAACGACGTTTAGTGAGGGAAACATCGTTCCCGATTGTGGCAGTTGTCCGCCACCGCCACGACTGCGGCTAGGCCGGACGGAATCTGCCGACGTTTCCGCGGATGGGGACCGATCGGGTCGACTGTTCCGCTGGGCGATGGCTGGGAATGCAGTTGCGAAAAGGACGACCGGTAGGGCTAAAAAGCTTGGGCGAATCATGGTCACATCCCAGGAGCCAGGTAGAGAACTTCGATTCGATGAAACCCGGGTTCGGATCGCAGGTTCCGCAAATTCGACTGGGGAACGAAGGAAGCGAAATGCAGCCTCCGCGCTACGGAGTTTCGTTCGGTTTCGTCCTCTTCGGATCGAAACAGAGCAGCGTTCCATCCTCGAGGGTCACGTAGATTCGGCTTGCATGGTCCATCGCGATACCGCCTTTTACAGCGTTGGCGGGCAAGGGAGCGATCCACTGATCCGTGCCGTCGGTCGTGTCCATTGACACCAGGAAACTCTTGTTGGGCTGAGTATCAGGGTGGCCCGTTGCGAGTAGCCTCTGATCGTTCACCGCAAATCCGGTGAAGCGTCGGTTGGCTTTGTCGGTCCACACGGTGGCTGGTACCTTGCCACCGCGCCGTACCCAACGCGCAGCCTCCTTGACTGGCTTGGGAGTTCCAGGAGGTGTCGCAGGATGACGTGCAAGGTTCACAAACTGACTGCCTTCGTAGCTGGCATCGTGTGAGAGCGAGCAACCATCACCGCATTGATAATCCAGTGACACATACTTCCCATAGTCAGGGTAATACGCATAGAAGGCAGTACGGAATTGTGAGTTGACCTGGGCCTTGGGTGTGTTGAGGCAGCGGAGCGACTGCAGATCGTATCGGGCCGTTTCGTAGACGCCGCCTGCCAAGAATCTCAGTTCATCGTCAACGATGGACAGATTCCCCTGCACGCTGATACCGTTGTTGACTTCCTGTTCGAGTGTGCCGGAATTGCGGTTGGATGCTTTGACATGACCATCGATCGCGTCCAGTGCAACAACATGAGTCCCGTCGTAGTGGGCAATCCCGGCGGCCGCGTACACCACACCTTCGTGGACCACGATTCCGCCCGACACCGGCCAAGCGGAGTGCAGACGGTCATAAACTGTGATCCAATAGTCAGTCGGGCCGACGCGATGCGACCATAGAAAGCGGCCGTCAAGTGCCGCAAAAGCGTATACCCGCCCATCAGCAGATCCCACATAGAGTCGGTCATTGACGATGGTTGGTGGGTAAAAGATCGGACCTGCCGTGTAGGTCGTCCAAGCAGGTTGGCCCTCATGATCGAATGCTCGAATCGCGCCGGAGCGATCCGCGACGAAGACCATCCCGCCGGCTGTCACCGGCGCGGTTGGAAGGACCCCTTTGGACGCCTTCGCCGTCCATGACAACGCAACGTCACCGGGAATCGTGACGGGTGTGATGTCGTTCCTGCTGTTGTTGGCGCGGAAGACGGACCAGTCGTCGGGATGCGTTTTTAAAGGCGGAACGATTGCATCAAGATCACCGGCGAGACGCGCTGAATCGTTTGCGACCGACGGGGATGCATCTGGGATCGGCTTGAGGGCAATGTTGCCATATAGAGAAAGCTGGCAGCCGCACATCCAGGGTCCCCAATAAAGATGCCCGCCAGCGACAATGACGCCGTCTTGGCAAGGTGGTCGCATGGGGTCGATGTGCTGGGCAGTGTTGGATTCGGTCAGGACTCGCACGGTTCCACCGCTGGCACGATAAAAGACGCTGTCGGCACATCCCGTGGCGCGTGTGCAGGCGCGTCTTGCTGGAAATGTTTCGAGGACGTCTCCGGTGGCGTAGTCAAGTTTCATGCCGTTCTCGGACTTCTGCGGACCCGCTGCCCAAATGCCGTCGTCTCGTAGCACAAGTTGCAGGTTGCCGGTGGGATTTGTCCAAGCAAGACTTCCGTCCTTTGCTGAAGCGACAACCATTCGTGTTCGCTGAGGACCTGCGAAGAACAGATACTCTTCGTTGCATTTCATGTAACAGGTTGTGGCATAGCCCGTGATGTAATGCTGTGCCTTTTCCTGATCATCAATTGCATTGAGCAAGTCTGGATCGCGATTTTTCCAAAGCACTTTTCCGGTGTATCGATCGATTGCCGCCAAGAATTTCCCAGGACAGTAGCAAAAGATCTGCGTGTCATTCATGCAAACCGCACGAGCGTCCAGAAACTCGTCGTCGCGAAAGTGCCAGACTCGCTCCTTTGACTTCAGATCGATCGCCACAAGTGTGCGACCGAACCCAAAAGACGTTCTGGGATCGTCGTAGTCATGCCCATCCCACATGCCCCAAGGCCAGTGTCCTAATCCACGGCGGATTGCGCGTTGCGTCTCGATCTTCACTTCCGGGTTGCCGACCAACGCGTAAAGCACTCCGTCACGCATCGCCATCCACTTGAAGACTGGACCATCGGTGATGGAGGGATCGACCGTGATTTCATCGACGAGTTCACCCGACTCACCATCAATGAATTTGCACGATTCGTGGTCACCCATGTACAGACCGTCCTCCGTTGCAATCATGGTGTTGCGGTGCAACATGAATCCAGGCGAGAGGTCGCGACGCCAGAGGATCAGGCCGTTGTAGGCGTTGATGCAAAGCAACGTGTTCAGCATTTCGTTCTGGTTGGCCTTGTGGGCAATGTGTCCCATGGCCTTGTAGATTCGGCCGCCAGCGACCACCGTCTGCTCGGGCATCGGACTGAACTTTGGATAGCCGATGAATTGAGTCCGAAAGTCTCCGCGAACTAATTGGTCATCCGATTGCGGATTGTTGTCCGGGCCGTGATAAGGATGCGACCACTCGTCGATGCCCTCCGGAACAGGTTTGACACGTCGTTCTTTGCCCATCAAAACGACGCCGCGTGGCCTGAGCGGACGCATTAACTCGTCGTCGCTTGGCAGTCGTTCGGGAGCGTTCGCGATGACGATGCGATCGGCGACGTCGTCACCAAGGTGCAACGCTTGTAGCGAGCCCGTTTCGATAAAGAGTCTCCGGCCAAGTAGTCCTGCGTCATCGGCGCTTGCACGGAGTTGATTTGCAAACGTCGGATCAGGCGTTTGCACATAAAGAATCAACTCGCTGCGGCGACAGAGATCCAGCACAGATTCAAGATCGCCAGCATCGACGCCGATGATCGCGACAACACCACGCTCAAGGTCCAGGCGATCCGCATCGAAATCACTCTTGGCGCCCCACAAGCTCGGGGACAAAACCGGGCCCAGCAACATCACCCACATCCAAAGCAGTCTCATGATCAAACCTTGTCTCGGCAGAACTCGATTGCAGGAAAGCAATATGACCCACATCACACGACGAACTCATTCTAAGAAGTCTGATGCGGCCGTGTTTGGGATTGACGTCTGCTGGCAACGTGAATCTGCGTCGGACTACTTTGTGATCTTCCATCGTCCAAAGGTGATCCGTCAGAAGAGAGTGGCCTCGGGGCGGCAATCGACTCGTCAGTCGCTCTGGTAGACTGTGGCCGCTGCTTGCCCGGCACAATGAACCGTACCGCCGCGGCGGAAGGCTTTTGACTGTTGATGGTTTTTGGAGAAACACCGTGATCCTGCGAAATCAAATTCTTACGCTGGCGTGTTGGCTTGTCGTCCTGGCAGTTTTGCCGACCGACGGTTGGGGTCAAGATGACGACAAACTTGAGCCGAAGGATATCGCGCACTTGAAGTACGTGACTGCCGCCGAGATGTCTCCTCAGGGTGCGTTCGTTGCCTACCTCGTCGCAGTTCCAAGGCGTCCCCTCGAAGATGAGAATGGGTCGGCATGGTCCGAACTTCATGTTTTCGATTGCGCGACTGGATTGTCACGCCCATTCATTGTTGGTGACGTCTCGATCGGACGGCCCGTTTGGTCGCCCGATGGGGCTTCAATCTATTACACCTCGAAACGGTCTGGCGACAAAGTGAAGGCGCTCTACCGAATTGCCGTTGATGGTGGCGAATCGATTCGTGTGGTCAGACGGAAGACTTCTGTCGGCAATTTCGCTATCGCTCCGGATGGTCGCACGGTCGCCTATCTGGCTCAGCAAGAGACGGAGCAACTTGTCGAGGAGTTAGAAGAAAGCGGGTTCGACCAAGAAATTTACGAGGAAGATTGGAAGCCGACGCGTGTCTGGATCGAATCGACGGATCCCCTGCGTGACGATGCAAAGAAGTCACGAGTGCTAGAACTCGAGGGTTCCGCAATCGCGGTGGAGTGGAGCCCGAGCGGTCGCGAATTGATGGTCGTGCTCACTCCTACGCCATCGGTCGACGACAGCTACATGCAAAAGCGAGCTCATGTGGTCGACCTGGGTTCTGGGAAGATCATTCGTTCGTTGAACAATCCTGGCAAGCTTGGTCAGGTGGCGTGGAGCCCAGATGGAAAGCGATTGGCGATTGTCTCTGCCGCCGATATTCACGACCCGAAGGAGGGCCGAGTGATGGTGACATCCGTCGACGAGGAGGTCGGATTGATCGACCTACTTCCCGAATTGGATGCCCATGTGCATACGATCGCTTGGAAGGACAACGAAACATTGTTTTGGTTGGCGGGCGATGGAGTCGAGTCACGCATGGGCACCGTCACGTTGGACCGCGAACGCGAAGATATTTTGGAACCAGGCGGCGACGATGACCCAGTGTTCACCCATTTCTCACGGGCGGACGAAGACGGCGTGATGGCTCTAATTGGTAGTTCGGCCACGTACCCCACAGAGTTGTTCCTGACGAAACAGTCTGGCGAGCAACCGGAGCGAGTGACCGTTTCGAATCCGGAGTTAGCCGCCAAAGCGTTTGCACGCCAAACAGTGATCAAGTGGAAGGGACGCGACGGTTTGGAGTTGGAGGGGATCCTGGTCTACCCATTGAATTATGTGCAAGGGCGTCGGTATCCCACCATCATGTACGTGCACGGTGGTCCCGAGTCACACGAGTCAAATGCCTGGCTGACCAGCTACTCACGGCCGGGACAAGTGGCTGCGGCACGCGGATTCGCGGTGTTCTATCCGAACTATCGAGGCAGCACCGGGCGAGGCGTTCAGTTTTCGATGATGGGTCAAGCTGACGCGGCGGGAAAGGAATTTGACGACCTCGTTGACGGCGTCGACCATTTGATTGAGATGGGAGTGACCGATCCGGATGCTGTCGGTGTCACCGGCGGATCGTACGGTGGCTTCGCCTCCGCTTGGTGCTCGACATTCTATTCGGATCGATTTGCCGCAAGCGTGATGTTCGTGGGTATCAGCGACAACGTCTCGAAGGTTGGAACGACGGACATTCCCGAGGAGATGTTCTTGGTGCATCATCGAATGCGTTTGTGGGATGACTGGGAGTACTTTGTCGAGCGGAGTCCGATTCGTCACGTTGAAAAGAACCAGACGCCGACGCTGATTCTGCATGGCAAGGATGATCCGCGGGTTCACCCGTCACAATCACTCGAGTTGCATCGACACTTGAAGACGCTCAAGCAGGCCCCGGTGAGGCTGGTTCTTTACGAGGGGGAAGGCCATGGCAACCGGAAAGCGGCATCACGTCTCGACTACAACCTGCGAATGCTTCGTTGGATGGAGCACTTTCTACAGAACGACGGCGAGACGTCTCCGCCCATGAGACTGGACTATCGCTCCGCTCTTCAAATGCCGGGCAAAGATGACTGATTCGGACATACGCAACATCCCCGCGATCGATTTAACTTGACCGTCGCACGTACGCTGAATTCAGAGTTATGATGTGGGCATGAATACAAAACTCCTGCTCGCACTGAGTCTGCTCGTTTCTGGATGCCTCTTCGGTTTGGAAGTTCGGGCGGCAGACGGACCGCCAAACATCGTCGTCTTTCTGGTGGATGACATGGGGGTGATGGATACGTCGCTTCCGTTCCTCACGGACGACGAAGGAAACCCCAGGCGATACCCGCTGAACGACTACTACCGAACGCCCAACATGGAAAGGTTGGCGGCCAATGGCGTTCGGTTCAATAATTTTTACGCGATGAGTGTTTGTTCGCCGACGCGCATCTCGATCATGACCGGTCAAAACGCGGCGAGGCACCACGCCACGAATTGGATCAACCCAAAGCTGAATAACGGTGGTCCTCACGGGCCACCGAATTGGAACTGGACAGGTCTGACGACGGAAAGCGTGACCCTGCCAAAGGTGATGCAACAGGCAGGCTATCAGACCATTCACGTGGGAAAGGCTCACTTTGGTCCGAATGCGACCGAGGGCGCAGAACCGCTGAATCTTGGCTTTGACGTCAACGTGGGTGGCGCGTCTTTCGGAGCGCCGGGGAGCTATTACGGCGAACAGAACTACGGTTGGGGTACCAAGCGAGAGCATCATGCTGTCCCCCACCTGAAGAAGTATCACGGGACAGATACGTTTCTGACCGAGGCGATCACCATCGAAGCAAAGAAGCGGCTTACGAATACCGTCGAGAAGGGCAAGCCGTTCTATCTCTACATGTCGCACTACGCGGTTCACGGTCCATTCCATTCGGATCCTCGATTCGCCGAACATTACGTCGATTCAGGGCAGCCCAAGAACGCGCAAGCCTTCGCAACGCTCATCGAAGGGATGGACAAGTCGCTTGGTGATCTGTTGGATCATCTCGACGAGCTAGACGTTGCTGAGAATACGCTCATTTTCTTTCTTGGCGATAACGGATCGGATGCGCCGCTCGGACATCAGCACGATGTCGCTTGTGCAGAGCCGCTGCGGGGGAAAAAGGGTGCCCATTATGAAGGGGGCATGCGTGTTCCATTCATTGCTGCATGGGCGAAACGGAGCGATTCCAACCCGCATCAGCGTGCCTTGAACATTCCGGCTGGAGCGATGCAGTCGCAGGTGGCGGCCGTGCAGGATCTTTATCCGACCATTTGCAACATCGCGAAGGCGGAGTCACCGACCGGGCATTCGGTGGATGGCAGTGATCTGGCCAAGTTGCTGCTGGCAAAGCCGGACGCGTCACGCGAGGAAGTGTTCCTGATGCACTACCCGCATTCCCCGCATCGAAGCGATTACTTCACCACGTATCGCGAAGGGGATTGGAAGGTGATCTATCACTACCTTCCATCAGATGCATCGGAGGGAGGCCACTATCAGCTGTACGATCTCGCGAAGGATCCGTTCGAATCGACGAACGTGGCTTTGACCGAGCCGAAGCAATTGCAAAAGATGATGCAGGCCTTGGCCGCAAGCTTGGAATCGCACGATGCTCAATATCCAGTTTCGCCTGATGATGGCAAGACGCCGCTGAAGCCACGTTTGCCATAGCAAGCCGTTGAGTTTGGTCCAGTTGGGTTCGCTGCTGCGACGCCATGAACCGTCAACATTGTGGCATGCACGCGATTATCGCTGTGAGATGCGATTAGCGCCGTGCATGCACACTTTTAGCGCTGCGAGATGCAGTAGAGAAAGCGACTGCCGCGTAGGAAGAGTTGGTCACCCGCAAGTGCAGCCGACGAATCGATTCGATCGTCCACGGCGTTGGAGGCGAGAATTTTCAATGTGTCGGCCTTTTCAAGCACGATCGTTACGCCGTCGCGTCCCGTGATGTAGACGCGATTGTCGGCACCCACCGGCGAGGCATATAGATTTCCTAGTCCAGACAAGCGAGTGGGGTCGATGATCGTTTCACCTGTCGCGGCGTCGACGACGGTCAGAATCGCCTGGTTCGACTGGTTGAAGTACAGCATGCCGTCGTAGAGAAGCGGTGAAGGGATGTAGGGTGTGGATCGATCGCGTTTCCAAAGGATCGTGTCCGAATCTGAAATGTCGCCGCTGGCAGACAGCGGCAAGGCAAGCAATGAGTAACCTTCGTAACCGCTCATGCAATAGACGTAGTCACCTTGCACGACCGGGCAAGGGATCACGTTCCCCGTGAGCCCGCTGCACTGCCAAATCACGTCGCCGTTGTCGAGGTCGTAGCTGACGACCAAATTCGACGCTGCGGTGATGACCTGCGTCTTGCCGCTGTGTTGGATCACTCGAGGCGTCGCCCACGCGTTGGGTTCGTCCCGCTCCTTCTTCCATATCGTGCTGCCCGTCTTCGCATCGAGTACTTCGATGGTCGATTGCCGTGAGTGATCACGAACAATGACCAAGCGATCATCGTGAATCACCGGAGAACAGCCTTCGCCGAGACTCGCACCCATGTAGGCTTTGCCAAGGTCGCGTTCCCACTGCTTGTTTCCGTCGAGGTCGTAACAGTAGAGTCCGGCAGATCCAAACCAACAGTAAAGACGTTGACCATCGGTTGTCGGTGATGCGGAGGCAAAGTCGTTGTCGTTGTGATGACCTTCGTGCGGGATGCGTTTGGCTGCCGTTTGACGCCAGATTTCTTTTCCGGTGGCCCGATCAAGGCAGAGTACAACGAACTCGTAAGACGTGTTTGGGTACGTAATCCCAAAGACGCGTTTGGGTTGATCCTCCGGTTTAGGAAGTGACGAGTCCACCTCGCCTGTGTTGATCGCCGTGAGCAGGAACAGTTTGTCGTTCCAAATGATCGGCGTTGAAGTCCCGCTTCCTGGAATCTCACGCTTCCACTGGATGTTCTGCTGTTCGGACCACTCCACTGGCGGAGTTGCCAATGGGGCGACTCCCGTAGAATCGGGTCCTCGCCACTGTGCCCAGTTCTTCAGTTCGTTTTGCGTCTGAGCGCTCGCGACATTTGTAGCGCACAGCAGAAGGAAAGTGAGCAGCAACGGCGATCGCATGAGGAAGAAACCCTTCAGACGGCAGCAGAACATATGGAGACGAAATTCGAGAGTCGGATCACCAAGCGGTCGGTGACGACTCCGGGGGAGATCGATGCCGAGCGGACACCGACGCCGCTTGGACACCGACGTCATGTGGACACCGACGTCATGTGGATGCCGACGCTGGGGAGCGTTGCTAGCGGCGTGCGATCCCTCGAACCTTGAAGATAGCGTATCGGTCCTGAGACCGGTTGGTAACACTCGATCCGTATCGAACTGTAACTCCTCGATGGTGGATTCAGACGCCAGCGATGCGTGCTCAGGAATCCCGATGGGACCACAGAATCCGACGTTCAGAATCCGACGTTCAGAATCCGAGGACCAAGAATTGGAGCGCCAGAAATCTGCGGGCGAGAGATACCTGCCGATCCATGCCTCGGGGGCGCGGCTGGTTTGCAGCAAACGCCCTTGCTGAGTTGCCGAGCCGAAGGGTGACTCGGCAACCGACAAACGCTATTGATCAAGATCGACTACGACCCGACTCGATGATGTGATCCAGCTGAGCCTTCAGTTGTTTGGCAACTTCCGGGTTGTCTTTGATCACATTGTTCTGTTCGGCAGGATCGGAATCGAGGTTGAACAACTGAAACTCTGGGACTTTCGTGTTGGCGAGCTTCTGTTCGACGACCACGTTTCGTGCGTTTCGCTTTTTGCCGTAACGGTGCAATTTCCATGGGCCTCGACGCAACGCATAGGTTCCATTGCTGCCGTTGTCCTGCTGGACTAAGTGGTCACGTCCCTTCGCGTCCTTGTCACCGATCATCGCGCCGATCACGTCGAAACTGTCGAGACAGGCATCGCTGGGGAGACTTTGGCCCGTGAGTGCAGCCAAGCTGCCGGCAAGGTCGATGGTGCAGACGACTTTGTCGCTGACGCCGGGCGAGATTCGCCCTTTCCAGTGCGTGATGAAGGGCGTGCGTGTGCCCCCTTCGTAGACACTGTACTTTCCGCCCGTGAACTCTCCCCCAGCTCGATGGGAGCCGATCTTTTCGATGGCGTCGTCTTTGTAACCGTCATCCAGGACGGGACCGTTATCGCTGCAAAAGACAACGAGTGTGTCATCGCTTAGGCCCAAGCGGTCAAGTGTTTTCATCAACTCACCAACGCACCAATCGAGTTCCACGATCGCATCGCCACGATAGCCGAGTGAAGTTTTGCCTTGGAATCGTTCGTGAGGAATTCGCGGGACATGAATGTCATGGGACGCGAAGAAGAGGAAGAAAGGTTCCTTCTGATGCTCCTCGATGAACTCGACCGACTTTTCTACCCACTTATCAGCCAAGTCTTCGTCTCGAAATCGGGCCGCGTTTCCGCCGGTGTAGAAACCGATACGACTGATCCCGTTGTGAATGGTCGAATTGTGTCCGTGAGACCAATCCATTTTGAGAGTGTCGCGATGCGTCAGGCCCGTTGGATGATCGGGACTCGGTTTCTTCTTACCAACCCACAGCGGATCGGCGGGGTCGAGATTCGGAACGAGATGGTCGTGAACGTAGACTTGCGGTACACGATCATTGGTCGTCGGGAGCAGGAAACAAGTATCGAATCCAATTTCGAGTGGGCCCGGTTTTAGTTCACCATTCCAATCGGGCCCTTCCGGTCCACCGAGTCCGAGGTGCCATTTTCCGATGACAGCTGTCGCGTAACCCGCGCGCTGGAGCAGCGATGCGACGGTCTCGGTTCCAGGCTGAATGATGGCGGGCGCGGTGGGTGGTGCGATGCCGGTTCTCTCGCCTCGAAAGGCGTAGGTTCCCGTTAGCATCGAATATCGCGTCGGAGTGCAAGTCGACGCAGAACAATATCCGTTGGTGAAACGCAGTCCACCTTCGGCAAGTCGATCGATGTTGGGCGTTTGAAGTGAAGTCGCGCCGTAGCAGGAAAGATCACCGTACCCAAGATCGTCGGCCATGATGACGATGACGTTGGGAGTCTCAGCAGCCGAGGTGGTCCAAGGGGAGGCAAGGCAAAATGCGAGGCCAAGCATCCAAAGCAGTCGGGGCATATCGAATCTCATCGTGGGCGAGTTGGCGAAGGTGCGATTGGAACAGACATTCTAAATCGCCAAACACGTTTTGACGGAGTCGAGAGTCCGAAGTCGCGAAGAAAATGTAGATTTGTGAGCGTCATGGCTGGGCGTCACACACCGAAAACGAGTAACGAGTCGACTGTCAGATCAAAACTCAGAACGAACGATATCTCACCATGGGATCGCGTGGGTGGCTATCGCGTTGGTTTGACGTCTTCGAGTTGTTTCTCCAACTGTCGCATGCTGCGTGAGAGAAGCACGCGAGTCGCGGCATCCGATTTGCCGATTTTCGCCGCGATCTCCTTGGTGGGCATGCCCTCGGCGTAACGCATGCGAATTGCATCCTTCTGCTCGTCCGAGAGTCCCGAAATCGCTTCCTGGACGCGGATCATGCGAAGGTCACGGCTCATCGCCGCGCTGGCCGACGTCATGCTGATCGACAGCATCTGTTCGAGTCCCATCATGGATGCGTCGGCGTTTCCGGCACCATGAATCGACTTTTGCCGCCCGACATCACGGCGTTTGGCATCGAAATGGAAGCGATGGGCATCGACGACTCGGCGCCGCGCGATCTGCTGCAACCACTGCATCGGTTCGTATTGATCCAGTGGTGCAGATGCGAGGCCAGTGCACGCGGTGGCCGAAATCTCTTGCAACAGATCATCGAGCTCCACGACTGCCAGCAAGTGTTCACCGGTAATCGACCGGACAAATCCTGCCAGCTGCCCGCGATTGGCATCGATGAAGATGGCCAACGCCTCGGGATCACGATCCCGGATCCGTTGAATGAGCTGTGCGCCGTCTGGAGAATCAGTGTTTTCCATCGCCGATAGACCATGCAAGTGGATGAGTGTCACAAGGCGGAAGACCTCTCAAAGAGTATAGGCGTTCCAGCAGGGGTTGCGACTGCCACAATGCGAGGGAACCGGCTATTATTGGACGCTGCGTCCACCGAAAGTTGACCATCGCGGATTCGTGTATGTCGCCCACACCGAACGACCGGTCTGACGCCAATGTGGATGGTAATCGTGGGGACGCCGCGGCCGACGTTCAAGAGCCGATGTCGAGCCCCACTGAGCTCGATGGAGGTGGCCGTCCCTTGAACGAGGCCGACATTGATGACGTCATTGAACGTTGTCTGGAGACGCTGGTTGAGCAAGATGGCGTCGAGAACCCGGCGCAACTACGCGATCTGATTCCTGATCTGGACGAACCCTCAAAGCAATTTGTGCTGTTCGAGCTTGTCAAGCTCGACATGGCGATGAGGGCGGAAAAGGGATGCCTCGTACCGATCGAGACCTATCTTGAATTGATGCCAGATCTGCTTTCACGCGACTCGATCCCACTCGATCTGGTCATGGAGGAGATTCAGCTTCGACGTGAGCTTGGAGAAGCCCCTGAGAGCATTCAGTATCAGCGCCGTTTTCCGCAATTCGAAGGGATGTTGAGCCAGCTTCAGCAGTCAGCAGAAGTGACGGCTGCAGTCGGGAAACTACGACGCCCGCCTGATCTGGAGATCGGCACTCAGATTGATGATTTCTTCGTCATTCAAAAACTAGGTGAAGGCGCCTTTGCACATGTTGTCTTGGCGCGACAAGTGTCGATGCATCGGTTGGTCGCACTTAAGGTTTCGGGCGGAACGGGCGATGAACCACGTGCGCTTGCGCAGCTTGATCATCCCAATATCGTTCGTGTCTTTGACCAACGTGCGTTGAGTGATCCCGATGTGCACTTGCTGTACATGCAATATCACCCCGGTGGCACACTGGCTGAAGTGGTGCGACTTGTTCGCGAGTATGACCCGAAGGATCGCAGCGGCAAGATTCTGTTGGACACCATTGATCAGAGTTTGCTACGCGCGTCGCAGGTCGCCCCCGACCGTTCGACGGTACGTCTGAAAGTCGAGGCCTTGGAATGGCCGATGGTCGTTGGCTGGATTGGAATTCAGCTTTCACACGCTCTTCAAGACGCGCATCAGCGAGGCGTGCTGCACCGCGATGTTAAGCCAGCCAACGTATTGTTGACCGCAGAGGGCATTCCAAAGTTGGCGGACTTCAATGTCAGCTTTGCCGGTGCAGCTGGACGGGCCGGTGCAGCGGCGTCTTTTGGAGGATCGGTCGGATACATGGCCCCCGAGCACTTGCGAGCGATTAGCGCGAGCGCATTTGAATCGCCAGAGAGTGTCCAAGAACCGGCGGACGTCTACGCGTTGGCGATTTTGCTGTGGGAACTCTGGCAGGGAGAACGTCCGTTTGATTGCGAAGAGGCACCGCAGTCATGGAGCGACGTGGTCTCGCAGCAGCTCGTCGCGAGGTCACTTGATTTGGTAGAACCCGCGCGAATCGGGAGTGCGTCTGAACGAGTCTTGGAGAACGCGTTGCGGTTCGCATTGTCTCATGACGTCGAAGACCGGCCCTCCAGTGCGGCGGAGATGGCGGGACGGTTGCGATTAGCGTTGCATCCTGAGGCTGCCGGCTTGTTTGATCCAGGTGAGTCTTCGTTTCGAAGTTGGATCGCAAGACGTTCTCCCTGGTTGGTCGTCGGACTCTTGATCCTGATTCCGAACATTGCAGCTGGCTATTTCAACTTCGAATACAACGAGCGAGAAGTGACCAAGGCTCCGGCGATGAAGGCGAGCCTTTCGCAGATCTCGATGTGGATCAACAGCGTCGCTTACCCGTTGGCCGTTGTGTTGATGGTTTGGTACACACGGCCATTGGTTCGTGCGATGCGTGCCGCGCGGGAAGGGAAGCCAGTCGCGGAACATGATGTCAGCGATATGCTCAACCTGGGCCACCGGGCCGCGATCATCGGTGGTGCTTGTTGGTTGGTTGCGGGGATGATCTATCCCTTGATCCTGACGTCGATGCATTCGGAGTTCACGTCGATGCAAGCGATTCACTTTTTCATCTCGCTGTTGATTTGTGGCGGAGTGGCGATGATCTACCCCATGTTTGGGCTGGCGCTCGCAACCACCTTCGTCTACTACCCACGATTGCTGCGTGGAACGATGCAGGACCCTCGATTTGATGAACGGCACGCACAAATGGTGGGCCGCTGCGAGTCATACTTGCTAATCGCCGTCATCCTTCCTCTGCTTGGATTGGCGCTATTAGTCTCAAGCGAGGGGTCATCGCAGGCGTTCATGCTGACAGCGATCGGCGCTGGAATCATGGGATTGTTGGCGTCCTTCTATGCCTACCGGCTGATCGTGAAAACTTGGGATCGATTTGCCGAGGTCTTGTCAACGCGACAGGCGATCGTGCCGGGCGAATGATTCGTTGCCACGCGGAAGACGCCCACGAGAACGGAATCCCGAGGACGTCTTCAACTCCAGATGCAGCGAATCAGGCCAAGCCTGGCACGAGGAAGATTCACTGCGTCGACGCAACTGCCTCCGTCGCTGGCTGATCCATCATGCGAATGGCGGACCGCAGTGGGTCGGCCTGCGCGGCTGGAGCTGCGGGAGTAGCTGGCGCTGCACTGGGAGCTGGGGCGGCACCGTTGGGCGTCACAGCAGCCGGAGCCACTGCGGGATTCGCCCCTTCCGTCACCGTTTCCGTGGTGGTCACGCTGGCGGTTTCCGTCACGACGGCTGTGGCAATTGGAATCTCGTGACACGCAAACGCCTTCAGGTTGTTGGCTTCATTTGTCTCTGCCAGCACATCGAAGCTATCGATGGCCACAACCAATCGTTGGAAACCGATGACCTGTCCGTTGCGATTCCCCATGGCAAGGGCTTCGATCGGCAGTTGAACGCAGACTTCGACCGCTTGTCCCGCACAGATCTTTTCGACACAGGCCGTTGCGTTGGGCGAGCTCGGACAAATCCGACCCAACGCAGCGACAACGGAAACATGGAAATTGCATACGTCACGGCAACTGTTGTTGCGAATCGTGACATTGAATTTCGGTCCACAGGCGATGTCCGCATGCTGGACCTGTGCGACTTGCACAATCTCCAAGTCGCCCAGTTCGGTATGCGGAACCGCAATGGGTCCGGCCGGAGAGAATTGCGTCGAAACCAACGAGGCAGAGACGTCAAAGCTGTTGTTGACACCATGGATGTGAATGAGCCGGATCACGTGATCACAACTCGTTCCTCCGTATAGCAGTTGCGAGGCGTTGAGCCCCTGTGCCTGCGCGTTGATCGCTGTGCAGGCGACCATGCAGGTGGCAAACACAAGCTTGCCGAGTGTGGAAAGATTCATTGGGTTACCTTTCAAGGGATGAAATGATTGACGAGGTCGGATTCTTGTGCCAAGACAAAACACGCTTTCGGCGTCTGCATTTCGAGCGGTTAGGAACAAGAAAGAAAAAAGCCCGGCGACCACGAACAGGTCGGGTCGCCGGGCTTTGGAAAGTTCAGTGTCTTTCGGGCTTACCAGCATCCCCAGTAGTTGGTGTAAACAGGGGTGTAGTAGCTGTACGAGACTGGGCGGTAGCAGTGCAGTGCAGGGTAGCTGTAGTAAGTCCGGTAGCACGGGCGGTTCCAGCTGCGGTAGCCGTAGTAGCTCCGGCAGCCATAGCTGCGATAGCCGTATCCGATCCTGCGAAAGCAAGCCGCAACCGCTTCCTCTGAATTCTCCTCACCATCGCCAAGCAAGGCGTCGACGTCGGCTTGTCCAAGATCGTCGCTGTCTTCAACGGCTTGGTTGTTGTTTCCGTTGTTGAGGTCCATCTTGGCGATCGAAGATAGCAGGCTATCCTCAGCCATCACCGAACCAACAAGCAACATCATGGGGGCCACTGCAAAAAGGATTCGCTTCAACATCGTTCTGTTCTCCAAAGTCTGGCAGATTAAGTTGGTGGGAAGCGTGAGTCTGCCGTGCTCTCGTTCCCGTTTTGTTTCCTGTCTGAGTAGCCAAGCGGGGACTGGAGCGATCTGTTACGACGAAGTTGAAAAATGTTCGTGCGAATTCTGAAAACGGACTGAATCACGTGTTTTGGCCATTTCGAAGACTTCGGATGTGAACACCCGCGGACGCTTTGCCCTCGTTAACCCGGCGATCTGCGGCATGAGCCGGCATGGTTTCCGCGGAATTTGCCGTGTCGAATACGGCGACGACGAGATCATTCGCGGGAGCCGCGAGTCGGCTCAGCACGAAGTGGCTGAAAGGCGCTCGGGGAGAAGTTGGGTCGGCATCGCAACGCCGAACCCGGGTCCTGGACACGGAGAGTGGACACGGAGAGTGGACAGAAGGGT
>JBPCVD010000525.1:0-6133 GCA_051010815.1 Rubripirellula sp. | reverse complement strand
ATGTATAGCCCCCCGAGATTTTTCTCCCAAGGCCAAGCAGAGTTTTCCCCACAAAGTATCGTGATTTCGGACTGTTCTCAGTGCGGCCCCATCGCTAATTCGCATCAGAATCAAGCCCACTGCCCCGATTCGAGACCATGGGCGTCTGATTTCGGTCTGCTTCTCAAATCTCCCGAACTCACCAGATGGCGTTAGTTTTTCGGTCGGGGGCCCCGCCGGCAGGGGCCTGCGAAGAGCTTCGCCGTCAATCGAGCCACGGGCGACAACCCGCCGCGGAATGGCAGCACCATGCAACGTCGGACGGCGGGCGGGAAGGTTTGCGGATTGGGTAGATCAGGATCCGTGTCCAGCTTGGAAGATGGTCCGGTCGTGACGGTCGATGCCGATTTTGACTCGTGAGTGGCCATGCTTCGCCATCGTTGACGATCCTTTTCCGGTAGCTCTTCTGTCAGGAAGCCGCCGGTCCAGGTGCGAGTTCGATCGATGATGTTCCCGATCCGCCTTCCATTGCAGTCTCTCGGTTGGGCGCTGGTGATTTGCCTACCGGTCTGTTCGTTCGCTCAGGATGCCGTGCCGGAGACGCATCTCCCAAATCAGCAAAGAGCGTCTGAGCCGCAGGCCGACGGACGCCCCGCACCCGCGAAGACACGTTACTGGAAAACCAAATGGTCCTTCCAGGATGTAGATGTCCAGCGGCTTCTCTCTCGGTTGGAGTCCATTGGGATCGAGATCCCCGTCGATGCGGCGGGCAAGGTTTCGGTTGAACTCAATGTCTCCATTCCTCTCAATCGACTGGGGGAGGGGCGAGCCTATCGACTTATCGGCACGATCAAATCAGAGAAGCTGCGTCTGGAGAATCTGTTGCTGACGGATTTTACGGCCGAGCTGAAGTACGACGATGGCGTGCTCAACCTGACGACATTGAAGGCCGGATGGGCCGAGGCGTTATCGGCAGATGAGGTAGCCGACCAGGCCCTCACGCGGCAGGCGAGCGATCTGGGAAGTTTGCCGTCGGGATCGAAGGCGGCCGCCGGTTCCAGGGGTGGCTTGTCCCAGACGGAGGGTCGTGAGTCCCAGGCGAAACGGGCTGGCGGTTCCGGGACGCTAAGTGGCGAGGCCGGGACATTGAGTGGCGAGGCTCGAATGGAACTTCTGCCCCGTGGGGAGTTGTCGGCCAAGCTCGATGTCAAGGACTTGCCACTGGAGTCGCTGCAACGTTTGTTGACCGGCACCGCCAACCCCGACCAAGTCACGACGAAGAAAACCGGCTCCCCGAGGCGAACGCCGTTAACTCGAGGCAGACTCAGTGGGCGAATCGAGGCCACCGCTGCCGTGGATCAACTCAGTGAACTGAAAGAGTGGTCAGCCGATGGCCAACTTGACATGGTGGACGTACGAATCGGGGATGCGACGCCGATTACGATTCGAAGCGGCCCGATCAAGCTTCGTGATGGCGTCATGCTTGCCGATTCGATTCAGTTGACGTCGTCATCTTCGAAAGCGGTTCAGCTTGGACTGGCTTGTGAGTTGGAACTCACCGACGCTCAACGGTTTCAGTTTCGTCTGGTCGCCGACGACCTGCCGCTGGACGTGCTGTCGGAAGCGATCACGTCGGACGACAATCTGCTGACGGGCAAGTTGGATCTCAACCTACATGGCCAGGGGGAACTCGCGGCGGGCCGGTGGGAATTGAAGGGGCAAATCGGATCTCCCCAGCTCTCGTTGATGGGGCAAAGTCTGGGAGTGGTCGAACACGATCTTCAGTTCGACTCGCGTCACTTCGAACTGGTGCCCGTCGACAATGCGAACGAGACATTGCCCGAGGGAATGACGATTGGCAGAGTCTCTGCCGACTATGTCTTGCAGAGCGACGCTTTCCGGATGTCTTCGTTGACCGCGAACCTGTTTGGTGGTCGGATCCAAGGGAGTTTGACGCTGGCACGTAATCCCACGCAACAACACGCGGTCAAATTTTCGTGGGTCGATCTGGCTCCGCGTCTGCATCGTCCCGGGATTGGAAAGGCTTCGATGCAGCTTCGTTTCCGCACGTCGGGTGACGTCGATTGGTCCGTGCCTTTCAACGCCCTGCAGAAACCGGCCGACCATCGAGGCACCGTTCATGTACGCGTCGAACCGGTCGAGATTGATGCCGCGAATGTGGGGCAAGTCGAATTGGTCGCGTATGCGACCAACGGAATCATCGAGGTCGATGGCAGCGGTCGCCTGTTCGGTGGCTCCCTCTCAATGGATTTGACGTCCCGCGCTTCTCGCCAAGACACGTGGGGGACGCTACTGAACCGCGATCCCGAAGGGCACGCCCGCGTGGATCGGATTCGATTGGATCAGATGACTCGAGTGCTGGCGCCCCGTTACCAGCGTCGCGTTCGAGGTACGCTCGATCTCCGCCTCAACTATCACGTGGAGTCCGAGACGCGATCGTCGGTGCCGGCCTGCCGGATCGTGGCGCGCGATGTGGCCCTCGACGGTCGGACGCTGACACGCCAATTGGATCTGACCGCGATGTTCCGCGGCGACCGGCTGGTTGTCGAGCAAATCCGAGGTAGTTTCGCGGGCGGCCAACTCTGGGCTGACGGAGACTGGACGCTCGGCAAAGGCGTTCGGCGACTGCACGTTCGAGTTTCAGGCGTCGATGTTAGCGATGCTCTCTTTCCAATCGCGAAATCGATGTCGCCCAATTTGGTCGGCGTCGCATCGGGGTCTGCCACCGTCACGGATGGTCAAGGAATTCGATTTCGCGGTGCGATCACGGCACGCGATAGTGAGGTCTTTGGAATCCCGACCGGAACGTTGCGTTCTGGGATCAGTGGAACGATATCGAAGGACTTGCGTCACTGGTCCGCCCGTTTTCCCTCCATTCAAGGTGAGATGGCCAAGGGGCAACTCGGTGGCGAGCTGATTCTCTCCTCCTCTTCGTCTCGCTCGAAAGCGTTCGACATGAGCAGTCGTTGGAACGTACGGAGAATCGACTTCGGGCAACTGCTGACATCCAGTGAAGTGTCGTCACGGATCGCGCACGGGCGAGTCTCGGGCGAACTTACTTTGGGCGGTCGAGGGATTCGTTCGCTGCAAGATCTGAACGGACGGTTCGATGCCAAGCTCGGGACGACTCAAGCCGCTGCGATTCCGGGACTCGTGCAGGCCGATCAATTTTTGGGGCTGATCACGCTGAGCGGGAGCCAATTCAAGGAAGGTCGAGCGAAAGGGGTGGTCGGTGCGGGGCAAGCAACGATCGATCAATTTGAACTCAGCAGCGACCGCACCAAGGTTTGGTCACAAGGCAAGATCCGTTTGGACAACTTACGGATGGATATGGAAGTCATCATTTCCACCGGGAATTTTCGATTGGGTGACCAACAACTGGTGGCCTTCGCGGGCCAGTTGGCGATGCAGTCGGTCTTCCCACTGACAACGTTGGTGGAAGTCAATCGAATCCTTCGTGATCGAACTATCTACCTTGATGTGTCGGGGTCGTTGGCAGATCCACGATTGCGTCTGAAGCCCCTCGAAATCATTCGCGAAGAAGCGTTGCAGTTCCTGATCAGGGAATTGCTCGTCGCCGCGTCGGTCCGCAAGAACTAGCTGGAATCTCTGACGCTGGAATCTCTGACGCTGGAATCTCTGATGCTGGAATCTCTGATGCTGGCACCATTTGTCAGAAAACCGAGTGGCGATTCGCCTTGGCGGATGGCGGTGAAGAAGCGTGTCAAAAACGCTCATCGCGGCCAGTTGCGTTCGGATCGTTCCGGTCGCGGAAATCCAGCCCGCACGACGGCTCATCCACCGTGGCTGTTAAACCTTGACGGTTGTATCGATTCCTCCCGTTTTCGCGGTTGTCACGGTCGTGTCGGTCGTGTCGGTCGACCTTCCGCCAGTGGTCGACTTGTGAGGGTTGTGCCGATCCTAAGGAGAGAACCACGATCTACCCACGTCGCAATCGGACTCAATGCGGATTCCACGATCTATCGCCGGAACGATTCTCGGATGCTTGCTGCTGGGGCTCAGCGGCTGCAGCAGCCTGGGGCTTTCATGCTTTCCGACTGGTCATTTCCTGACCGAGCAATCGGAGGCAGTGCTCGACCAATCGCCGCGCGTTGCTGAGGTTCCACGTGAGCTGCAGCAAAGCGTCGTACCGGCACATTATCTCCAGCCTGGCGACGTCCTGCTGATCGAGCCGGCGGACTTGGAGAGTGAGGTTCGAATCCCCGCTGACCAACAAGTGATGATCGACGGGACCGTCGATCTGGGTGGTTTTGGTCGCGTCGTCGTCTCGGGGCTCACGCTGGAAGTCGCCGAGTCTTTGATTGAGCAAACTATCGAGGATTCCGGACACAAATCGACAAAAATCAACGTTCGCCTCCTGGAGCCGGTCGACCGCTACTACGTGCTCGGCGAAGTCAATTCGCCGGGCAGCTACCCGCTCTCAGGTCACGAGTCGGTGTTGGATGGGATTCTGACTGCGGGTGGACTGACCAGTTCTGCAGCTCCCTGCAAACTCCTGCTCGCTCGACCGACGCTGCCTGGGTCATGTCGCGTGACGCTTCCGGTCTGCTACCGCGAGATCACGCAGATGGGCGACACGAGCACCAATTATCAATTGCAGCCAGGTGACCGAATCTTCGTCGCCACACGAAGCTGGTGCGAGGAATTGAAGTTTTGGGACGCGACAAAGACCTGTCCACGATGTTGCGGGTGTCAGTCGGCATGTCCCGACCCCCAATTCGCTCTCCAAGGAACGCCTGTCTCGCCAGTTTCGGGACATACGATCATCCCGCCGGTCGCCGGATTTGAGCCCGCCAGTGAGGAGGTTCACGTGGAGGACCTGCCCGGTCGTCGCTTGAATCCGCAGGCTTCGCCGCAAAGTTTGAATCTCGATCCTCGCAAAACCCGGGGCCCACAAACAGACGACCAGGGAGCAACGATTCTCGAGCCAGCGACACAATCGCCTACTCTGCCAGCCGTCTCGGAACCGATCGCCCCGCCGGCGATTCCCGAGGCCAAGGGTGCGGAGCCGTCGCCGACGAAGGCCGATGGCGAACTCGACTTTGGGGTTTCCGTGCCTTCGAATCGGTTCGAGCCACTCTGGATCACGTCGAGCCGCTAGACCACCGGCGGACTCAAGAGTCTCGTGAAGCCGTCGCATGGAAGATCTGTTGGAAGGTCGCAAAATCCGTGGCAGAGTTGCGATGGGAGACACCCGCCGACTTCGCGGCCGTTTGGTGGATCCGATCGCCGCGGTCGTCGTTGGCAAGGATGTCAGACGGCTCGTTCAACACGGGGAATGCATCTCCCACCCAGCGTATAGCTAGCAATCTACGATCGAAAAAAGCCGATCGAATTTGATTTCAAGGGTTCCTGGCCCCTTTCTGATGCCCTACGATCTCGCCTCATCGTAAGACCCTGCTCAAATTGCGTGACCGGAAGAGCCGTAAACGCTAATCGATTGCGAGGGTCGTTCGTTGGTCGATCAAGGAACAAAGGAGTATGGCATGACCCGTATCCCACTGAGTCGCGCAGAAGAAGAAGCACGTTTGCGTCGTGAACGACTCGATCTGAGTATCGCAGAGATGGGTTTGTCCGTTCGGACAACCAATTGTTTGGAGGAGACTGGGATTCTGACGGTGCGCGATCTATTGAACGCGACACCGCGCCGGTTGCTTTCGATTAGCAACTTCGGCGAGAAGACATTGGACGAGGTCTATTCGGCTCTCGAGAAGCTCGGCTTCTATCGTCCTAGCCGCGAAACCGTCGGCGCCTGACCGAATTGATCTTTCACGGGTAGGGCAGCGTTGGCGGAAGCTTCGTTGCCCTCCTTTTTTTTGGGCGTCATCGCTCCGGTGGCTTGTCCGCTCTTCGAGGTATTCCCACTGACTGAGTTCAGTCAGTGGGAACGTTGCAAGACGATGGCGTGCCAATCAACCCAATGACAGGCGTTGGAAAGACCCACGCTTGGCATCGCCAGGTACGAATGCTGCGGTTGGACAAACAGCGTTCGTTGCTGTTCCCATCAGCGGGAGCTTGCCAGTTCAAAGTGGAGAGCCAACGGGTGCAGCCATCGATTCGAGTGGCATCGCGCGCGGCGATCTGCTGGTTACCGAGGACGTTGTTTTGAGAC
>JBPCVD010000524.1:0-5116 GCA_051010815.1 Rubripirellula sp. | reverse complement strand
GTCGACCTCTCAAAAGCGAAGTCCGATGCGCAGTGGTCCCTTGCGCGACCCGACTGGGAATCGATCCAGGGGAATCGGCGAAGTCGTTTCGAATCAGAGACACTTCTTTGCAGCGAGCAGCCCGGCGCTGAATTGAACTTGTCGTTCAAGGGCACGGCAATCGGATTGTATGTTCTGGCCGGACCGGATGCTGGAACGATCGAGTATTCGATTGATGGGGCGCCGATGCGGCAGCTTGATTTGTTCCATCGGTTTAGCAAAGGACTGCATTACCCGCGGACAGTGCTGCTTGAAGGCGACTTGGACAGTGGCGCTCATGTGCTCACATTGCGTGTCGCGGATCAACGTCACTCGAATAGCACTGGGAACGCGGTGCGGATTTTGAACTTCGTTGTGAATTGACAGTGCAGTTTTCGATACCACCGGGCGATGCGTTCCTTCACGCCCGCGTAGTGATGGTCTGAGTCCGAGCGAGCGGGATTGGTATGAGCTGGCTGCCCTATGTACTGTGCATGATCCCCACCGTCGTGCTGATGTGGTTCGTCGGTGCGTTCCGCTGGCGAGAACCGCGATGCATTCCGATTTGGGTTGGCATCGCATTCGGAATGCTTTCCTCTGTTCCGATTTGGCTGGCCGAAACAGTCGTCGAGGATGGAGGTGCTCAGATCCCGGACCTGTTGAGACGCGCGTTTGTGCAACAGGTGTTGGGGGCCGCGGTGATCGAAGAAGTCTTTATCTTCGTCGCGTTCATCTTGACCTATATGCTGTTTCGCGGAGTTCGGATTCGTACACGAACAGACATCGTGGTGATCGCAGTTGCCGCAGCGATCGGTTTTACAACCGTTGAAAACGTCATGGCTATCCTTGCGTCGCCGCAACCCATATCGACGGGGCTGAGTCGGTTGCTTTCGATCGTTGCCGGGCACGCCACTCTTCAGCTGGTGATGGGGTACTTCGCGGCGGGCGTCTTGCTGGACAGAAAAAATCGTTCCTTGAATGCGTTTCTAATGTTCGCCGTCCCGATCGCAATTCACGGATGGGGAGATTTCACCGAGGCAGTCTTTCAAGCAGTCGACCCTGATAGTGACGAGTCGAAACGCTATTTTTCGTATTGGATCTTTGGGCTATTCGCCTACCTCGCCGCCGCAGCCTGCGTGCTGTTTCAGTTGCGAAACACGAAGCAGCCGGTCGATCCGATTGAACCCGACGATGCCAGTGATCGAGGCAGCAAACGGGGTGGCGACGATGCGAATGATCAGCGGACGGTCCCTAAGTAATGTCAGGACCAGATACGGAGTCCGAAGTTCGTCGCTTACGCTTGCTTTTGGCTGGACAGGTTCAAGGAATGGGGTTTCGTCCGTTTGTTTGGAAGCTTGCGAACGCTCTTGGATTGACTGGATTCGTTCACAATACGCCCGAGGGCGTTGTGTTAGAGGTGCAGGGCGATACTCGGAAGCTGGAGGCCTTCAGGAACAGCCTCAATGTGGACACGCCGGCGTTGGTGCAGATCCGAAAAGTGTCCGAGTCGGTCATCCCAACTTGCTTGTCTGACAAGTTCGAGATTCGACAGAGTCGCGAGACCAATGAGCATGGCGATGGGCCTTTTGTTTTGCCTGACCTAGCCATGTGCGGGGATTGCCGTAGGGAACTGAATGATCCAAGTGATCGACGCTATCGCTACCCATTCATCAACTGCACTGCTTGTGGACCGCGGTACACGATCATAAAGGACGTTCCCTACGATCGACCGCAGACGACGATGCGTTCGTTTGCGATGTGTGATGCGTGCGAGCGTGAGTACCACGATCCGGCGAATCGGCGTTTTCATGCTCAGCCCATTGCGTGTTCACGCTGTGGTCCGCAGATCTGCTTCACCAGAGATCAGTCTTCCACTCCACTGCGAACGAATGCAGTTGGAGTTCAGGCTTTGGATGCGTATCGCTTGTCGATCGAACGCGGGGAAGTCGTCGCCGTAAAGGGAATTGGCGGCTTTCACTTCATCTGTGACGCCTACAATTCGAACGCCGTGGAGCGACTCCGACGCCGGAAGGGAAGACATTCAAAGCCGTTCGCGATCATGATCCGCAGCTTGGATGTTGCTAAGGCATTCGCGGTGATGACGCCAGTTGAACAACAAGCCCTCGAGGGCGATGCTGCGCCAATCGTCTTGTTGCAGCAAATTTGTGACTCAACCGTGGATTCTCGGCACCACGACATGCTGGAACGAATTGCTCCTGGCACCGGCAGTGTTGGTGTGTTGCTGCCCTATGCACCTCTACACGAGTTACTGATCGAACCTTTTGAAGCATTGGTGGTGACTTCCGCGAATCTATCGGAGGAGCCGATCACTAGCTCGAACGATGTCGCCCTCACCGGATTGGGTACCGTCGCGGACGCATGTTTATTGCACGACCGTGATATCGAAGTCGCCTGTGATGACTCCGTGATCAGGTTCATCGACGATTCGCCATCCCCGATCCGGCTTGGACGAGGATTGTCGCCGAAGGTTTTGTCGCTTGGTTCCGACGGACCGACCGTGTTGGCCATCGGCGGCGACTTGAAGTCTGCCTTCTGCTTTGCTCGGGGGCGTCACGCGTACTTGAGTCCGCACGTGGGTGACCTCTCCGCGGCGAATACGATGCAACGTCTGAGTCGCGATGTTACCCATTTCGAACGCATGTTTCGATTACGTCCGGCGGTTGTCGCGACCGATCTCCATCCTGCGTACCATTCGCGAACTTTAGCGATCGAATACGCCGAGCAGCGCGGGTTGCCGTTGGTTGGAATTCAGCATCATGAGGCGCACGCTTGGTCGTTGATTGCTGAGAAGTCGGTTGATGAAGAGGAAGCCGAAATGATCGCCTGTTGTTTCGACGGCACAGGCTATGGAGGAAATGAGTCGATTTGGGGCGGCGAATTCTTCCTCGTTGATCCAAAGGGGACTCGCCACTTCGCTCAATTGGATCCCGTGTCTTTGCCGGGAGGAGACACGTGCGCAAGAAAACCAGCACGGTCAGGATTGGCGTATCTATTTCACGCGGGTGTTGATTGGCGACGAGACTTGCCGCCCGTAGACATCACGTCGGAAGAAGAGTTGAGAGTGATTCGGCAGCAGTTGCATCGAAACGTGAATTGCGTTCCATGCAGCAGCGTTGGCAGACTGTTTGACGCCGTTGCGTCTCTGACGGGGATTTGCCAGGAAAGCAGTTACGAAGCGGAAGCCGCCGTGCGTTTAGAAGCCGCTGCATCGCGATCGAACGAAGCATGGATTCCGGCGGAAGGCTTGTTTCAATGGCAGCAACGGGAGGTGCTGACGGTGACCCACGATCGTTTGATCCGTTGGCTTGCAGCTCCAGAAACTCGTCAGCTGCAGACTGACGACCTGGCGGCTGCTTTTCATCATTCTGTCGCAAAGATGGTTGCGCAAGTCTGCGTTGTGGCGCGGTCGCAATCGGGGATCGAACGCGTTGGACTCACCGGAGGCGTCTTTCAGAATCAGTTGCTAGTCCAGTCAACGCGGAGGGCATTGCATTTGGAAGGGTTCGACGTTTGGACACATGAATGCGTTCCGGCCAACGACGGAGGCTTGGCACTGGGGCAAGCCATTCTTGCTCGGCAGCGGATCCAACGGAACCGTTGATTGTTTGCTTTAGCGTGGCAGCGAGGAATCATTCGTCCTGCTCTGAGCCCGTCGCAGGTATTCGAGCCAAACGTCGAATCCATCTTCGTTCTTCGATGACGTTTCGATGACGGGAATGCCAGGACGTACGGCGTCGATCTTGCTCAGCGCGGTCACGCGGTCAAATTCGCACGGTATCGCCAGGTCCGTCTTCGTGATCAGGGCAAGATCAGCAGTATTAAAGAGCCCCGGATACTTCTGGGGTTTGTCTTCGCCCTCCGTCACTGACATCAAGACAACGCGAAGTGACTCACCAAGATCCCAACTGGTAGGACAGACGAGATTGCCCACGTTCTCGATAAAGAGATAATCGAGTTGGGAGAGATCCCAGTCGTGTAGGTGTTCCTGGACCATGTCTGCCTCCAAGTGGCAGCATCCATGGGTCATGATTTGCCGCACAGGCACACCGCTCTCGGAGAGACGTTTCGCGTCGTTATCTGTCTCCAGGTCACCCACGATTGCCGCCGCCTGCTGACCCGACTGACGAATCCGCGATAGAGTTTTCGTCAGAAGCGTCGTTTTCCCAGCGCCGGGGCTCGATACGAGATTGACGACTAGCACGCCCGCGTCACGAAATTGCTCTCGCATGTCTCGAGCGAGCTCGTCGTTCTTTTTCAATATCTTGGTGCGGACTTCGATGATTCGTGGAATCGGCATGGTGATGGCATGGGGGAGAGTTCAGTCGATCACTTCAATCGATTCGACGTCCAGTTCGTTTCCGCGGCGGACATCACCAGTAAGCGTCCCGCAGATCGGGCAGCACAGTGGATGGATATCAGCGAGATCTTGAATGTCGTCGCACTTGGGGCAGTATACTGCGATCGAAACGTCGGTGATCGTCAAGACGGCACCCTCCACGACTGTGTTTTCACAGGCGATGGGAAAGCAGTTTTCTAAAGCTCGGCGATGGACACAAGTCAAAGCTCCGATCCTGAGCGTCACCCTGCAGACACGACGTGCACCCGCTTGCCGAGCAAAATCCGACGCGATTTCGACGACATGGGTTGCGACGGAGAGTTCGTGCATGGTGGCGTGAAATCACACGTGGTTGGCAATGGAGCCAAAGCGATGGAATAATCAGGTTGAGTGGTTAGGAAGTCGACGCGAACCACCGTGATTCTACCGTTTGAATGTCGGCGAATGTATGAGGTAACAAGATGTGTCTGGCAGTTCCCGGACGTGTACGCGTCCTTTACGAGGACGGAGAAACGCGAATGGGAAAACTCGATTTCGGCGGCGTCGTCAAAGACGTCTGCCTTGAGTTCTTGCCTGACCTTCAGGTGGGCGAGTATGCCTTAGTGCATGTCGGTTTTGCACTCAGTCGAATCGATGAGGCATCGGCTGCCGCTGCCTTGAAGACCTTTGCCGAAATTGATGCGATCGAGCAGAAGGACGCGATCGATCGGGACACCGAGCGGGACACCGAGCGGGATGTTG
>JBPCVD010000523.1:0-7655 GCA_051010815.1 Rubripirellula sp. | reverse complement strand
GGCATCGTCAATGCGACCTCGCCGACCTGCCGAACCGTCGAGATCAATCTCGACGCAACACCGCAGTCCTCGGCGTTTGGTGAAGCGATCCGGGGGAAAGCCTCGATCGAGGTTCCGAAGTTTTTCGCATCGCTGAATCAAGAGTGAAACAGAATCACGTGCCTTGAATTAGTACTCGATGGACTCGATTTCGCCTTCGGCCACTTCGGGTCGAGCACGAAAGATCCTTCGTGTGCGATGCGGAATGTAGTGTGAATCGCCATGCCCCGCATCCACGATCTCAGGCGCGGGTGTCGGTACAACCAAGCGTATGACCTGGCCATCGCTTTCGTAGACTTCTGAACCGACTGCGAGCCCTGATCCACAGCACGAATCACATCCGCCATCACATGAGTCGCAACCTCCCCCTAGGGACAGGCATCCGCCACCACATCCTGCGTTGCCACATTCGTTGCATCCGGTGTCGCCACAGCGATAGCCCCACAGGCTTGCAACGCCAAAGAACACGGATCGACACTTGCCACATGATTGGCCGTTGTAGTTTCCGCAGCGATCGCAGGGATCACAGCAATCGGCGGGATGGTTGATCCACGGATCGATGTAGAGTTCACCGCAACCTTCACAGGCACCACAGCCTCCGCACGCGGTTCCTAGCGGACCGCAAGAACCGTCTGCACATCCGACGCTCGAACACGAGCCATCGGAGCAAGCCAACGGTCCGGTGCAACAACCTGAAAACCATGTGAGTGCTAAGCAAGCCACTGCAAGGCAAAGTCGATTCGTCAACGACATGATCCTGGACCCGTCCTGTATAAACTTTCTTCCGTGAACAGGATCGTTATCGACCGCCTAAACGGTAAAGTTGAATCTTTCTGCGCAGCCGCTAAAACTTGACATCAACGATGCACCCGACCGTGAAACACACGAGCAGCGAACTCAGCATGAATTCCCCTGTATTGTCATTGTCTTTGTCAGCCGCACGGAGACTCAATGAGCGTGCAAGTAATGATCGCCGCATGTTTGCTAGCCTGCTTGCGATTGCAATCTCGGCCGTCTGGATCCTCCCAGGCACGCATGCCGCCGAGAGCGAATCTTCCGGCGACGGCACGAGTCGACCCAACATCATCATGATCTTCAGCGACGATCAGGGGATGCACGACGTGGGTTGCTACGGAAGCGAAATCGAGACTCCGGCATTGGACCAGCTCGCACGCGACGGTGTCCGCTTCACGCAGTTCTATGCAGCCAGCAGCATCTGCACACCCTCGCGATACGGATTGCTAACAGGCTGCTTCCCCCACCGTTCTCAAGACCAGCTTCTCAGCGCGCTGATGTTTTTAGCGGACGAGGACCTCCACCGTGGCATCCAACCCGGCGAGACCACCTACGTGTCGCATCTTCGAGAGGCTGGTTATCAAACCGCGTTAGTGGGGAAGTGGCACCTGGGACATGGAGACAAACGGTTCTGGCCCACCGAACACGGCTTCGACACTTTCTTTGGTCACACCGGTGGCTGCGTTGATTTCTTTACCCTCAACTATGGCAACCGCCCAGATTGGTATCGGGGACGCGAACTTGTCGAGACCGATGGCTACGCGACCGACGTGATCACGGAGGAAGCCGTTGGGTTGCTACGACAGGCTAAGTCTGAAAAGAAACCGATCTACCTTCATGTTGCTTACAACGCACCGCACTTTGGGAAGGGTTGGAATCGAACAGAAGAGGAGACCGAAAATGTCATGCAGCCGAAACCGGAAGACTTGCAACGCGTCCACAACATTGAAGATCCACTTCGCAAAGCGTTTGCCGCGAAGGTCGTTGGGATGGACGAAAGCATCGGTCGACTGATGCAAGCCGTCGACGACCTGTCCATGCGTGAGGACACGCTGGTCATTTTCATGACCGATCATGGAGGTGACGCCAAATATGGAGGTTCGAACATTCCCTACCGCGGCGGCAAAGCAACGCTTTTCGAAGGAGGGATCCGAGTTCCATGCATCGTCCGGTGGCCCGGAAAAATCGCGCCCAACTCCGTTTCCAACGACGTCGCCTGTGCAATCGATTGGTTCGCCACATTCGGAGCGATCGTAGGCTTTGACTCCCAAGGCACAGACAGCGTATCGATGCTGCCAACCCTGCGAGACGAAATCGCTTCACCTCGGCGGACGCTCGTTTGGAAAACGGGAGCACACGAACTGCTCGGACGACAATCGTGGCAAGCTGTGCGTGACGGCGACTGGAAATGGGTTCGTGAACCAGGACAACCAGGCCTGCTATTCAACCTGGCGGCCGACCCGTTTGAAAGGAAAGACTTGGCCTCCTCCAAACCGGAACTTTCTAAGCGACTGCAGAAGCTAGCCGAGTAGTCGCGATGCAACCAAGTCGGCGAACAGGATACCGCGCTCGGTGAGCTTAATTCGGTTCGGCTTGCTGTACACCAGCAAGGCCTCTTTGATAGACCGCTCAATCGAGTCGCGGCACAAGTCTTGTATCGCGACGCCCGTTTCGCCTTCGATCGCATCGAGATCGACACCGGCGATCATCCGAACGCCGAAGGCCGCGCGTTCACGCGCGTACTCTTCTTCATCCAGAAGTTCACGTTCCGCCGTCGGGCATTGACCTTGTTCGATCCTTCGCAGATACGTGGTTGTGCTGCGGTGGTTTGCGTCGCGATGCCCTGAAACGAACCTCGCTGCACCGGGCCCCGCTGCATACCAACCGCGGCCATTCCAATACGCAAGATTGTGACGGCATTGATAGCCTGGCGTGGCGAAGTTTGAAATTTCGTAGTGCGTCATCCCTGCGTCCGCAGTCATCTCGCGCGACGCTTCGTACATTTCCACTTCCTGCAACTCGTCGATGCCATGCAAATCGCCTCGTACACGCCGCGACCAAAAACTGGTCCCTTTCTCGAAGGTCAGCGCGTACGTCGAGAGATGCGTGATCGGTAACGCAAGGGCAGTCGACAGATCTTGCCGCCACTGGTCCGGCGTTTCGTTGGGCGCAGCGAAAATCAGGTCAATGGACACATTGGGAATCTGATCGACTACCAGTTCGACCGCTCTCGTCGCTCCTTCGGGAGTGTGACTACGTTCCAACATGGCTAACTTGGCCGGATGAAACGACTGCACGCCAAGACTGACTCGATTGACCCCATGCTCATGAAGCAGTGCAACTTTTTCAGAGGTGATGTCTTCCGGGTTGGCTTCCATGGACCATTCAACAAGCGAACTCAAATCGAATCGTTGACGAATGAGTTGCAAGAACCTTTGGAGCGTGCCCAAGTCAAAATGCGTGGGAGTTCCGCCTCCGACGAACACTGTGTCCACTGGCGGACACGCTAATTCTTGCAATTCAACTTCGACCGCAGACAAATATCGTTCGATGAGATCATCGCGATTGGCAACGACGCTGAAATTGCAATAACCGCATCGATGCCGGCAAAATGGCACATGGATGTAGGCAGAGCGCGGCGGCGCCCAAACGCAGCGGGTTTCTGACTTCAGAGCCATAACTTGAGGCGACCACCAAGTTGATCCGGCAACCCGCGTTGAACGAATCGCTTGACCTGCGCCTCGTTGTAACGCGTGCTTAAATGCGCAGCGATGATCAATTCATTGTTGAATCGATCCGCACGCTTCCGGTAGTCGTCGATATGCATATGCCCATGCTTGTGAATCTTGTCCTTGCGATGCTCAGGCGCCACAAACGTCATTTCCGAGATCAAGACTTTGGCGTCGAAAAAGACCGGATTGTCATCCAATCCTCGCGGCGCTGTGTCGCCGGTGTAGGCAAAAATCGGCACACGCACCTCCGTCGTGATCTCCGTTCCAGCCAACTTCAGCTCTCTAATTTCCGGTCCACTCAAGTCTTGAAACTCGGGCTTGAGCTTGTGTCGCCGATGATGCACGACAAATCCAACCGAATCGATCGTGTGACGCGTGGGCAGCGCCGTCACCACGTACTCGCGACTGATGTGTGTCTCGTCGCCCGGTAACAAGCCGACCAATTCGCACGGCATTCCCCCGCGATCAAGACGACGAAACGTCTGCAGCATGTCCCATGCGGCATCCACTGCCGAATCGGGCAAGTAGATCACGGGCGGTTCCATCTTCATCATGCGGCGACGCGACACGTAAGCCGGGAGAGCTGCGATGTGGTCAAGATGCGCGTGTGAAACGAACATCGTCGGCGTCCCCATGAAATCCCACGGCTGAACCCCGACATCAAACAACAACTTCAACTCATTGATTCGCCAGCAGGTCTGAACCGCAGCGCGCGAATACCCCTCGATCGTGAGACCGTCGTGGTGATGAGTCAGCAGTGGAACGTTTTCGACCATGGATCGCGTGAAATGAGGTTGCGTGAAGGGACTCGTCACTACGTATTGAAACGAATCAATGAAGGAATCGTGAAGCCCACGACATTTCCCGAGCAGGAATCGATCCCCCGAACAAGGATCCGGCAGGGAGAAACAGACCCCAGGAGCGGCAAAGATGCCGCCACGATCAGCGGACGCCTGCGGCGAACTTGGACGCCACGTCCAGGCTTCCGACGGCAATACACAAGCAACCGGTCGAACTAGCGCGGACGGCCCGGCATGTTGGATGCTTCGAACTCCTCGGCACCGTAATTGTCGACTTCATTGACATCCAATCGGTCCGAATAGTTCGGCGTTCGGACCACAAAGATGTCGCCATGTTCATCCTGCTCGACAGCCGCACCATGGTGGCGGGTCAGCTCCAATGTCGCCAGGAACCAGCCAATGACAGATGACTTGTGGATTCCGCCCTCGACGAAATCCATCAACGGCAACCGCTCTTCGCCGTGCAGCCGATGGTGGATTTGCTGCATGTAGACATGGATCGGCGTGTCGTCGTAGATCACTTCAGTCTGCGGTGGACCACCAGCTTCTCGCATGATGCGCCCGAAAGCGCTGACGAGGTCCCAGATTTCCAGATCGACGATCGGCTGATCCCCCGGATCGACGCGTCTGGAGGGCAGATCGTCTGACATTCGTTCGTAGCGTTGCTGCCAACGTCCACCCATTTCATCAAGAATGGATGCGGCATCCCGTATCTCTTTGTACTGCAGCAATCGCTCGACCAGCTCCGATTGTGGATCGACGATCTCTTCCTCATCGGATTCTTCGACGATCTTCGGCAATACGGCCTGGCTCTTCAACTCGACGAGCGTACTCGCCAGATCGATGAAATCACCAACGTCGCCCAGGTCAAGCTCCTTCAAGAGCTCGATGTACTCCAGATACTGATTGACCAACTTCGAGACCGGCATTTCGGTCACGCTGACCTCGTGCCGCCGCACAAGGTAAAGCAGGAGGTCGAGCGGACCTCGGTAAGCCGGAAGTTCGATTCGAAATGCCATGCGGCTTGCGTCTCGGGGGACTGGCGGAGTGATCGGGTTGGAACGCGGGTGAGATTTCGGCAATTACACGTTTGCCACCGAACATGGAGGCTAGGAAGGCGCTATGAGTGGGAAACCTACGCTTCCCGCAAGCATCTCCATTTTACGGCATCCGTGTCCAGTTCAGCCGTGGGACAGTCCCCGCCGCAGCATCCGACACCATGCCCTGGGTCGTCTGATGATACGGGGTACGTCGCGATCCACAGCTATGAAAGCCGCAAATCGCCGCCCTTGTTGGATTTAGGTGCCAAAATTATGATGCTTCGCTTCCGTCGGTTTACCAACCCCTAATTCTACGTACCCCCCAATCCAATTCTCGGCTTATTCGATGCCCAACTCCGTCCAGCGACACGTTCTATCGGCCCTCGTGCAGAACGTGCCCGGGGTGCTTGCCCATATTTCCGGCATGCTCGCCTCGCGTGGCTTCAACATCGACTCATTGGCAGTCGGTGAGACAGAAGATGCTCACTTATCGCGAATGACTTTCGTGGTCGTCGGAGATAACGCAGTCCTCGAGCAGGTCGGCAAGCAGTTGGAAAAGATCGTCACGGTGGTCCGCGTTTTGGACGTCAGCAGCCGTGATTTCGTGGAACGCGATCTGCTGTTGATGAAGGTAAAAGCCCCGGCTGGAAACTCGCGAAGTGAGATTCGCGAGCTTGTCGACATTTTCCGTGGCAAGATCGTCGACGTCGGCCCCGAAGAAATCATGGTTGAAATCAGCGGCCGCGAGAACAAAGTCCAAGCGTTCATTGAACGCATGCGACCTTATGGGATCTCGGAACTGGTCCGTACGGGACGCATCGCGATGGTTCGCAGCGGCACCGAACAGGAAGCCACCAATGGTGGCGAAGCCCGCGCCGCTTCGTAGCCCCAACCGTTTTCCGATCAGTCGCAGATTCACTCGACTGGTTTTGACGCGAAGGAACGCACCGCTCAACCCAAAGATGTTCAACGTCCGTCTGGCCGTCGACATCAGCTCAAGACAAGACCCACTCATTCGAAAGACGAATCTACGATGGCTGCAACGATCTACTACGAAAACGATGCCGACCTTTCCCACCTCAAAGGCAAGACCGTTGCCATTCTGGGTTACGGTTCGCAGGGACATGCACAAGCTCAAAACCTGCGTGACAGCGGCTGCAACGTCGTGATCGGTCAGCGTCCTGGCTCAGCCAACTACGACTTGGCGGTTTCTCACGGCTTTGAACCCATGTCGATCGCCGACGCCACGAAAGCAGCCGACGTGATCAACATCTTGTTGCCCGATGAGGTACAAGGCGACATCTATCGCAACGAGATTCGCGACAACCTTTCGCCCGGCAACGTGCTGATGTGTTCGCACGGCTTCAACATTCACTTCGGTCAAATCGAGCCGCCCGCAGGAATCGACACGCTGCTTGTCGCGCCCAAGGGCCCCGGCCACTTGGTACGCAGCGAATACGAAAAGGGTGGCGGCGTTCCCTGCTTGATCGCGTTGGGCGACGGAGCAGCCGAGTCGACGAAGCAAATCGGCCTGGCCTACGCCAAGGGGATCGGCGGAACGCGTGGCGGTGTCATCGAGACTTCCTTTGCGGAAGAAACCGAAACCGACCTGTTCGGCGAGCAAGTTGTGCTTTGCGGCGGTGTCAGCGAACTTGTCAAAGCCGGGTTCGAGACGCTCGTGGAAGCCGGCTATCAACCCGAAATGGCTTACTTCGAGTGCATGCACGAGCTGAAGCTGATCGTCGACCTGTTGTATGAGGGTGGCCTGAGCTACATGCGTTACAGTATTAGCAACACCGCTGAGTACGGCGACTATGTGAGCGGCCCCCGTATCATCACGGACGAAACCAAAGCCGAAATGAAACGCATTTTGGAAGAGATCCAGTGCGGCGAGTTCGCTCGCAAGTGGATTTCCGAAAATCGTGCCGGTGCGCCGTTCTTCAAAGCGACTCGTCGTCGCGAACAACAACACGGTGTCGAGCAGATCGGTCTCGGGCTGCGTCGCATGATGAACTGGATTGACGAAAAGGAAGTTTGATCTTTATGGCATCACCAACCTTTCCGCCTGTCAGCGAGCTGACTCAACTGCAGATTGAAACCGTCTCTCTGTGGCATCAGCAGCCGATCGAAAACACTTTCGATGGTATCAAGCAACTCGTCTGCACTCAGCACGAGTTCAACTATCGCCTGTGGCACGAGGAAGATACGGCTCGCAGCCCTTCCGCCACCGACGAGGAGATTGCAAACGT
>JBPCVD010000522.1:0-9807 GCA_051010815.1 Rubripirellula sp. | reverse complement strand
ACTGTGAATCGAGGATTGCACGCATGGCGAGAAAGTCAGTTTGCTCTAACGCCGACACTCCTGGTCGCTCTCGCGGGTCTGCTGGTGACGTCTGCAAACTTGCAAGCACAGACTGAGCGAAAGACGCAATCGGATCGCCCGGCACAGTCCAGTCAGACGTCTCAGCGCCCGAGTCAGTCTGGCATGCTACTGAAGCAATGGCTCGCCAAACAGGATGCGGACCAGGATGGCAAGATTTCGTTGCAGGAGTCGAGCGGTTTGATGAAGTCCAACTTCAGGCGTAACGATAAGGACGCCGACGGGTTTTTGGATGAGACAGAGTTGCGCGACCTGGAGAGAAGGCTCAAGCGAAACGCGGCGGCAACGCAGAACAACGGGACTCGAAACCGTGGTCCACGCAAAGGGCTGACAGACCAACAGGTTCGTTCGCTAGCCGGCGATTCCGTGGCACTCGAATTGAACGTGCCTTATCGCGAGGGCGACGCCGCATGGAAGCTTGATCTGGCGATGCCGATTGCTGATTCTCAGGGAACACGTCCTGCGATTGTCATGGTTCATGGTGGTGGCTGGGTAAGCGGTGACAAGCGAACTGCTTTGTTCATTGGTCAGGCGATCGAGTTTGCAAAGCGGGGGTACGTTTGCGTTTCCGTCAACTACCGACTCGACGGCGAAAAGTTACCTTGCATTCAGGATGTGAAATGCGCCGTGCGATGGTTGCGTGCACATGCGGATCAATATGGTGTCGATCCCAATCGAATCGGAGCGTACGGAAACTCCGCCGGGGCGCACCTCGTTACGATGCTGGGCGTCTCGCATGGCGAACCTAAGCTGGAGGGTGATGGTCCGTGGCAGGACCACTCCAGCCTGGTGCAGGCTGTGGCTGCGTCGGCAACGCCGACGCGTCCGAATTTGCGTGGTGGCTCGGCGGAGGCTCGCGCCTTGATTGCACCCATGAGTTACGTGACTGCCGACGCCCCACCTTTTCTGTTATTCCATGAAGAGTCTGATCGCACGGTCCCTATTGAGAATTCAGATGAGTTCGTTGCCGCGTTGAAGGCGGCCGGCGCATCGGATGTGACCTATCGGCGAATGACGGATGGCAGCGGTCACGGCGTCTTTCAAAAGAATTTGAAGCAGAGCAGCGAAGATATGGCGGCGTTCTTCGACCGTGCGTTGTCCACTCAGGTTGAAGCGGAATGACGCCGTTTGAGAATCAAGTCAAGTCGAGTGGCGAATCACTATCAGCGAATCGTTCTTGCGGGATCCCCATCGCTTGCAGGAGTGAAAGGTGAAGATCCGACATCGACGCATCACGTCGCTGCCCCACTATCCTGCCAGGGCGAATCGCTCCGCCGCCGCGACCGGCCAATAGCAGCGGTAGGTTTTTTTCCTCGTGAGCGTGTCCGTCACCCAAGCTCGATCCGTAGACGATCATGCTGTTGTCGAGCAGGTTCGTTCCCTGTTCTTCGATTTCGCTGAGTCGGCGAAGGAAATAGGCCACCTGGTTCGTGTGCCATGCAGTCACGCGATGGTACATGTCGCTTTTTTCGTCACGTGAAGACCATGAGGTGCGACCGTCATCGTCTTCCGTCTTGCCGCTAATGTCTTTCCAATGAGACAGCGCGTGCCACGTGCCTTGCACGCCTTCGATGAAGTTGAAGTATCGATTGCTTTGGCCATGGTCCAGCATGCAGGTCGCGACTCGAGTGGCATCTGCCCAGAATGCAAGCACAATCATCTCCAGCATCACTTGGACGTATTCCGCATGGTCATCGGGGATGTCTGACTTAGGGCGTCGCAAGGCTTGTTCAAGTCCAGGGGTTTGGTCCGCGCGTTGTCGTTGAGTCTCGGCGAAAGCGATGCGACGCTCGATCGACCGGACGGAATCAAGGTACTCATCGATCTTGCGTTGATCATGACTGCTGGAGCGACGTTTCATGCGATGGGCGTCTTCCAGGACCATGTCCAGCACAGATTTCCTCGCCAGTTGACTGTCGCCGGCGCGGAACATGCGATCGAACACGACGCGAGGTTCGATGTCACGAGGAGCCGGTGTCTGGGCGTCGACCCATGAAATTGAATTCCGCGACAGATTACTGCTAAAGAAACCTTCACCTCGCATCGACAGTTCGAGAGATGGCAGCAGCGTGGCTGCACGAAAGTGACGACTCGCGATTTGGTCGGCCGAGACGCCACCGGCGTTGATTTGTTCGCGGTCGAATCCGCCTCCCGTCAACCAGGTCGCTGTGCCCGCGCCATGCCCGTTGCCACGCGGTGTCCACATGTTCCGGAACAGGGTAATGTCGCGTGCAAAAGGCTGTAGCGATTCCATCCAGGGGTTCAGGGTGACGAGTTCGTCATCGGGGCCAACCTTCTCAGGCAACCATGCTCCGTTTGCGACACCGTTTGGGATGTAGAGGTAGGCGAGTCGAGTTGTCGGATTGGTGTTGGGACTCGCGACGAGAGCTGGCGAGTCCATGATTTCCAACAGCGGTAATGACATGCCCGCGCCGAGTCCCCGAAGCATCGTTCGGCGAGAGATTTTCCAACTACCGCTCATTCGTGTTTGGCCTTCGTTGCGATGGGGTTTGGTGTGTGCTGTCGGGAAGCTGCTTCCACTGAAATGCATCACTCGCCACGATCGCTTGAATCATCGTTCGGATGCGTCGATCGTCTGCTTGTACTTTGGCGATGATCTGATTGATCGTCGCTTCATCGTAGTATTCCAATTGACGTCCAAGTGCGTAGGACATCATCTTGCGGCTCATCTGACGAACCAGTTGGTCCCGTTGGGTCGCCAGTAGCGATGATTGAAGACCGACGAGTCCCTCGAACTCTGTGCCGTCGGGCAGCTGGCCTCTCGCATCCACTCGCCGCCCTTGTCGCTGCGGCCGGTATCGTCCAAACCAGTCGAATTGCTCCAATGCGAATCCAAGTGGGTCGATTTGCGAGTGACAGGCGTAGCAATTCGGGTTGTCGCGGTGAAGCTCAAGTTTTTGACGCTGGCTCAATCGATCGCGATCAGCAATTTGTTCATCGAATTCACTGACGTTCGGGGGCGGGGGTGGAGGTGGCGTGCCGAGCAACTGCGACAAGATCCAATTTCCTCTGACAACCGGGCTGGTGCGGTTTGGGAAGGATGTGATTGCCAGGATGCTGCCTTGGCCCAAGATTCCGCGTCGTGGCGTTGCAGATATTGAGACACGTGACAGGCCTGAGCCGGCGACGGTCGGCAGCCCGTAATGTTTGGCAAGTTCTTTATTGACGAAGGTGTAGTCTGCATCGACGAGTCGTTCCACCGGTTCGTTGTTGCGAATCAACGAGCGAAAGAAGGTCGCGGATTCCTGCTGCATCGACGCAACCAACGAATCGGTCGCCCAGGGATGATCGATTGGGTCACGCGGTACATAGGGCAACGCATGGAAACCAAGCCACTGACCGGCGAAGATTGTTCCGAGCGAGTTCGATCGCTTGTCTTCAATCATGCGATCGACCTCAGCCGCCATTATGCTTGGCTCGTGAAGTCGTCCTTGAGCGGCCAGGTCGAACAATCGATCGTCAGGCATCGAGGCCCAAAGGAAATACGAAAGTCGGCTCGCCAGCTCGTAGTTGGAAATGCGAAAACGCTTGGTGTCGGATTGGTTTCGTTCAGAACGAATCAAGAAGCTCGGTGATGTCAGAATGACTTCGAGTACCTGACGTAACGCGACAATCGAAATGTCGTCAGAATTGTTGGACTCGGAAGAAGCGAGTTCGTCGTAGTAGCGGAGCAGTGCCGCCAGTTCGATCTCTTCGATGGGACGACGAAAGGCACGCGAGGCAAAGGTCGCAATCGCTTCCTGCGCGTTTCCACTGCCAATGATCTGCTTACGAACCTGCCGGTGTTGGGCAGTCTGAGCCTGGTTGGGAAGTGCCAACTGCAGGACATGCTCCGCTGCGCCCAGGTAACGTTCCAAGACAACCGGTTGAATGAACAGACTGTTGGCACTGTTCTCAAAACCACTACTTGCAGTGAGGTCTCTTGGAAATCGGCTAGCGGGATCCAGATCGACACCAAGAAGATCTCTGAGGGTGTGACTGTATTCCGTACGCGTCAAACGTCGAGCCGATTCGAAACCTGGTTGCTGAACGGACGTGTAATCAAAATTCTCCAACTGATTGCGAAGAAAGGCGACAATGACTTCACGCTCTTCGTCCGGCATCGGATCGGAATCACGAGGAGGCATCGATCGCACGCTGATCTGCTGGATCACATTGACCCAATGGTCGCGTTGCACGACCCACGGACGCTCGTTCGCCAGGCTAATGAGATTCAGGTCGCCAGACGCGGAGTCGTCATGGCACGCATGGCAATGACGGCGGAGCAGAGGCTCAACGTGTTGCCCGAAGGAAAGAGTGTTGGCCGCCTTCACCTGGGCCAAATCTAATCGCAAGGGCTTTGGCATGTCGGCTCGATCCCGCGACGGCCTTGGAGTCTCTTCAGGCACTCCCACGGAACGTCTTAGCGATCGGAGTTCAAGCTCCAACGATTTGATCGCGGCTTCGTCCTGCTCCTCGTTCGCCCAGTGAAGTTCGAGCTTCAGCTGCAGAATCTCGCGTCGGAAATCGAATGTCGTTTCGATCGCCTCGAGTTCAGCCTCCAATTGCTCTCCCTGCTCGTGGCGACCGTCGGAAAAGTGCTGGAAAATTTGTCCGAGAATCTCGCTGGCGTGGCGGTGAAGGCGATCCAGTTGTCCAGCTTCCCTCTGCGCATCCTCCATGCCCGCTTCTTGAAGATCGACACGCAAGTCTTCCAGTTCGGATCGCGATTCGAGCAACGCCAGCCGCGCGTGTGTTTCTTCCAGTCGGATTTCTAGGTTCTCGATGATGGGCTCAACTTGGGCCGCAGCCTCCTCGTCGTCATCTTCGAAGAGACGATCAAGCCGCCGCTCAGCCTGCAGCATCTCAATACGTAAACCCTTTGCTTTTTTCAGCAGCTGAAGTCGTTCGCTGGCAAGACGTGACCGCCGTTCGAGCCGCTCCACCGCTCGATCGGATTCTTCAATCTCACTCTGAAGCTCGGCAAGTGATTCGTCGTCTTCAAAGTGCTGCGGCGATTCATCGGCTACGAGTGATTGCTTGTCGGCGTCTCGCTGGTTCTGCGGATCACTTTGGCCGTCATCGGTCGGGCAGTCGCGAACCGTTTCAGGTCGCGCCGTCGCAACTGGCTTCGCGGAATCAGCTTTCGGTGGCTGGGCATCTACGTGCGGAGCCATCACGTTGAACGCCAAGATCGCTGCGGCGATGACATTCAATGGGATGATGATTCTCACGTCGGGATCTGTGACTGTGTTTTGGGCACGGAAACGAGCACCAGTTCGCAGATCCATGATAAGCAACAGGCAATCTTCTTCGGTAGATCTCCGAGGAATCGCTGTCACATTTTTTGATATGGGGAACCATCTACGGTACCCATCTGCTGGGGAGTCAGCATTGCGCCGCCAGACCGTGCGAGACTCGGCCTGCTTTGTAGATCCAGTGCGCTTCACGATGAAGACGCATGGAACGCGAATCTGCTAAGCTCCCCTCCGAAAAAGCATTGCGTCGACGTCGATTGAATTCCGCGGAACAGGTAGCCAGATGAGCTTTCGTTGGTTGGATAAGTCGCGGCTTGGAAGTCCTTTGCGTGGCACTTTCTTAAGTCTTGGAGATCCGCTTGTCGCACGCATGATTGCGCAATTAGGATTCGATTGGATTCTGATCGATCTGGAGCACGGTGCCGGCACGGAAGGGGCGTTGCCCAATTTGCTGTTGGCAGTGGAAGGAAGTGACTGCTCGCCCATCGTTCGCGTCGTGTCGAACGATCAAGACTGTGTCAAACGGGCGCTTGATCTTGGCGCTGTGGGCGTGATGATCCCGTACGTTAGCACGGCCGAAGAGGCTGCTGCAGCCGTCGCCTACACGCGTTACCCGCCGCATGGATGCCGGGGCGTGGCGAGCTCGACGATTGCAACCGGATTTGGATTGAACACGGACGCATATCATGCGGCAAATTTGGACAAGACGCTGGTGATCGTGCAGATCGAGACACAAGAGGGCGTTGAGAATATTGATCAAATCGCTGCGGTGGATGGCGTCGACGTCGTGTTCGTCGGGCCGCTGGACCTCAGCTTCAACCTCGGATGTCCCAAGCAGTTTGATCACCCAGATCTTCAAAACGCGTTCGATCGTATCGTCACTGCTTGTGGCCGCCACAACACCGCGGTCGGAATCCTAAGCAGTGAGGCGTCGATCGATCAGCATCGGGCGCAGGGATTCACTTTTGTCGCGGTCGGCTCGGACGCCAGCGCTCTACGGGATGGCTTGACCCGGTTGCGCGATGCCTAGCTAGCGTTGGCAAGAATTGGGCAACGACCTGAACGCAGCGATGTACATTGGCAACCGCGTGCGCGGAGCGCGGAGGGAGATCGGGCAGCCCCTAGTCTTTCTGCGATTGCACGCGTAGATCGGCCATGTAGATCGCTGTGATCGTTTTCCCCTCCGCCTCCTTTTCGTGCGATGAATACCATGACACGGCCGCCCGATCGGGACCAAGGGAAAGAAACCCGGGATAGGAGTTGTCTCCGCCGCTTGGGAGTTGTGCGAATTCGGTCAGCTCATCACCAACGAGCCAGCAGAGAGATGTCTTGGGGCCATGGGGTGTATTTCGCCGGCCTCCAACGACCCATCGATCACCCCACCGGATGAGCAATGGACCGCCGATATATCGGTCGAGGTCGCGGCGCATCCACTCATCAAACGGCGGTCGGGATCGTACCACTTCCGCGTTGCCACTTCCGCGTCGAGCGATCCCAAGCAGGCTTCCGTCAGGCAGAAATTGAAATGCCGTCTCATCCCCTGATTGTTCTTGGAACAAGCCAGCCGTTTTCCACGTCAGTCCATCATCGCTTTCAAGAATCGCGGACTCGACCTGCGGACCCTCGCCGCGCGGCCGTATGTCGAACTGGTGTTTTCTTCGTCCGCATAGGTAGGCCTTGTCACCTTGGCTCGCCGCACGCCAGATGTAGTGACCGAACGTCCCCTCGAGCATGGTCGGACCTTGCCATTGAGAACCATCCTTCGACCAAACGGCGTAGCCGAGGTGTTTGTTCAGGTCGTAGTCGGATCGAGGAAGCGTTGTCGCGCCACTAAACCAAGTGCCCGTGTAGACGAACAGACGATCACGAAAGACCAGGAAGTGTGGGTCACGAGTGTCGCGATGTTTCACTGAAAACTCGTGAACCGGTTCCCAAGACTGCAGGTCGTCACTGACCAAAATGATGATCGATGCCGTTGGATGCACCATGTGCCCGTCGGGGCAACTTCGAAACGTGAGGTAGTAGCGGTCGTTGAACTTCGCGAGGTCGGTGAAGGCGTTGTGATGCCCGTTGTCGAATACTTTGCGTACATTCGAGACACGGATGTCGGGAAGTTCTTGTCCGTTCACATCAACGCTCGCCCCGTAAGTTCCGCACAGGGACAGCGCAATGATGAGCGTTTGAAGAAATCGCATGCTGGCTTCACATTGTCAGAGAGTTGAGCGGAAGTTGAGAAAATGGGGACGCAGCAAGGAATCCTTGCGGGGTTGGCAGGATAGCCGACATCGCGCGGCAATTGTGCGACCGCGCCGTGCAGTCCGTCCTGGATCGATGATTCACCGCAAGACCACGCACAACAAGACCACGCCCGACAAGTTGCTAGGTTACAATGCCGCGCTGCATGCGAAGTCGCGACTTGAATAGGAAAGGAAGAGGATGTTGAGCAAAAAGATTGGATGCCGATGGCGTGTCGCGTTGGCATCGATCGTCGCGGTCATGTGTTTGGCCGATTTTGGGATGTCACAGGTTCCGACCTTCGAAGATTCGAATCCTCAGCACTACCAACTCAGCGCACGAGCAAGCGAAATCGACTCGCGAGTTCAATCGCATCCAGAAATCAATTTTCTGATCGAAACTCGCGACGGGAAACCTGCGGACTTGCAAAGGGCGTCCGTCGACACGCGAGTGAAGCCACGGGGGAAGCTCGTGATCTGGCTGATGTCGCACAACGGACAACTTTTCGATCGTCTCAATAGCTATGGGCTACACGCGATTCAGGTTCACTATGCGAGAGCATGGTTTTCCATTTGTTGTCAGGAAAAGCCAGTGGGTGAACATTGTCGTGGCAATATCCGGTTGGAGGCTGCGACGGGCGAGGACTTTAGTGATGAGGTCAGCATTCCCAAGCCGGACGGAATGATGGAGCGAGCCTACCAGTTCGTGAATTGGTTGGCGAAGGAACACCCGGAAGGCAAATGGGAACAATTCCTGACAGCCGATGGAGAAGGTTTGCGTTGGGAGAAGGTCATTGTTTCCGGTAGTTCCCATGGTTCCACGACGGCATCACGCTTCGCCAAGCACGTGAAGGTGAGTCGCGTCGTCGCGTTATGTGGGCCGCGCGACCAGCATCAAGTCTGGCAGGCGCTGCCGTCGGCAACACCTGCCAATCGTTACTTCGCTTTTTCACACGTGCTCGACGGTGGTTGGAAAGCCGATCACTACTGTCGCAGTTGGGAACTGTTGGGGCTGAACAAATTTGGACCCATCGTGAATGTCGACAAGACTCCGCCGCCCTACCGGAACACGCGACGATTGATCACGGACTTCGATGTGGGTGGCGACGAAAAGGTTGCGCACAGCAGCGTGCAACCTGGCGGACGGGCCTACAAGGACAAGCAAACTGGTCAGTACTTGCATGAGCCCGTTTGGAAGTATCTGTACACACATCCGGTCGATCTCGTCGGTGACGCAGTGCCGCTCGATGATGACTGCGTCAAAAACCAAAAGCAGTGACATGGCGATTTATGGAACTGCACTCCTGTCGTTTTGTTTGTTGGCAGGGTTGGTCATTGGGCAATTCCTGGGCGAGATGCTTGGGATCGGCAAGAACGTGGGTGGTGTCGGCATTGCAATGCTGCTGTTGATTTTGCTCTCCGACCGGCTTCGTCGTTCCGGTTATCTTCCGACGCCAACTCAACAGGGCGTTCTCTTCTGGAGTTCTATCTACATTCCGATCGTCGTGGCGATGGCGGCGGGGCTGGATGTTCGCGGCGCGATCAAGGGTGGGCCTTTGGCGATTCTGGCTGGCGTTTTGGCCGTGGTGATCTGCTTGGCTCTGGTACCGTTGCTAAGTGGTGGTGGTGACGCAGATTCGCAGCAGGAGGACTCATGATCGAGATTCCTGTTTGGTTCAGTAGTGTCCTGGAGAAGTACTCCTTGATCACGGCGTTCGTGGTGGTTGGGGTAACGCTTTGGTTTTCCTATTTCGTATCGGACCGATTCACGCGTGGACGCATCCACGGTTCGGCCATTGCGATCTTTCTAGGTTTAGTGATGGCGTACGCTGGCGGGATTGCGACTCATGGTGAGGACGGACTCGCAGATGTGCCGATGATGGCGGGAATTGGACTGCTGGGGAGTTCGATGTTTCGTGACTTGGCGATCGTTGCGACTGCCTTTGGCGTACGACTTGAGGAGTTCCTGTCGACCGGCGTTCGTGGTGTGATTTCGCTGTTCCTCGGCGTGTTCGTCTCCTTTTTCGTGGGGGCTGTCGTCGCCTATGCGTTTGGGTATCGAGACGCCGTGAGCCTGACCACGATCGGAGCAGGAGCGGCTACCTACATTGTTGGCCCGATTACTGGCAGCGCCCTCGAGGCGAGTGACGAGGTGATCGCGCTGAGCGTCACCGCGGGGTTGGTCAAGTCGATCATGGTGATGATCTTGACGCCGGTGGTCGCACCCTGGATCGGAT
>JBPCVD010000521.1:0-4385 GCA_051010815.1 Rubripirellula sp. | reverse complement strand
GTGCAGCACCATCGATATCCTTCCGACGGTCGCCAAGCTAATCGGTGCCGAGCTGCCATCACACAAGATCGATGGTCACGACATTCGACCGCTGATATTCGGCGAAGAGGGCGCGGAGTCTCCCCATGAATCCTTCTACTGCTACTACGGCGGCGGCCAACTTCAAGCGGTCCGCAACGACCGTTTCAAGCTGGTTTTTCCTCATTCGTACCGTACGCTGAAGGGGCATCCTGGAGGCACAGGCGGTTTGCCAATTCAATATCAGCAGGAAAAAGCGAAGCTGAGCTTGTACGACTTGGACAACGATGTCTCGGAGACGAAGAATGTGATGGCCGACTACCCGGAGGTGGTTGCGGAATTGAACGCCGCGGCGGAACGAGCGCGACAAGACTTGGGTGATAAACTTCAGAAGCGAACCGGCAGTGGCGTTCGACCTGCCGGAAAAATGGAAGCGAGCGACGAACGTCTGCCGTTGATTTGGCGCTAACCGCAAGGTCGTCGACAATCTTCGCCGCCACAGGCCGTAAATACTCGACTCAAAGACCGCAAATAATTGACCTCGGAGCGGAGTAGCGAACGTCGTGCCTTGGACGCCATGGAACACATTGGACGTGATAAACTAGCCGCATGAGCACAGCCCAATCGATACCGCTTCTGAGCCCCGAACTACTCGCGCGTCTGGAGCGTCTTGAACTCGTTTCGCGAAAAGTCTTTCGCGGACGCTTGAAAGGAGAGCGTAAGAGCAAGCGAAAGGGCCAGAGCGTCGAGTTCCATGACTTTCGCAATTACGTTCCGGGCGATGATTTGCGATTGATTGACTGGAATCTTTACGCACGCCTTGACCAGCTGTTCCTGAAACTCTTCCAAGAAGAAGAAGACCTGCATTTCTATGCGATGATCGACGCAAGTGAGTCGATGAATTTTGGCGACCCGACCAAATTGCATGTTGCAAAACAACTGGCCGCATCACTGGGCTACGTGGGCTTGTGTCGCGCCGACCGGGTCAGCGTGCAAGCACTTGGACCTCCGGGACGCCGTGCTCCCGTGCTTCGTGGGCGTGCCAGCCTGTGGAAGATGCTGCAGTACCTTGAATCGATTGACAGTGGACACAACGTCTCACTTTACGAGGGAGTTCGTGACTTCTCGATCCGAAATTCAGGGACAGGCGTCGCCGTACTGATCTCTGACTTGATGGATAAGTCTGGTTACGAAACCGCCTTGAGAATGCTGATCGGCCGCAGAATGGATGTCTTCGTGATGCACGTCTTGTCACCTGAAGAGGTCGATCCGCCACTTCGCGGTGATCGAAGGCTGATCGATGTGGAGGATGGGGATGCCGCCGAGATCACGATCAACGCCTATGCGTTAGAGAAGTATCAAGAAACGGTCAAATCATTCATTGGCTCCGTCAAGACCTTCTGCGCCCGTCGCTCGATTGTCTATCTGCCCGTGAGAACTGACACGCCTGTGGAAACGATTGTGACGAAGTACTTGCGCGAACGTGGAGTGGTTCGATGAATTGGGTGCCTTCGTTCAGTCAACCTTGGGCCTGGGCGCTGCTGGCCGGGATTCCCATTGGAATTGTGCTGCTTTACTTCTTGAAGCTGAAGCGTGAGCCGGTCGAAGTACCGAGCACCTACCTTTGGACAAAAACGATTGAGGACCTGCACGTCAATAGTCTGCTGCAGCGACTTCGACGTAGCCTATTGCTGCTGCTTCAGTTACTAGCGATCGTATTGGCGGCAATCGCATTGTTTCGCCCGGGAATTCGGGGTGAGACGTCTGGTCAGGGGCGAACGGTGTTCCTGCTGGACAATTCGGCCAGCATGCAGGCCACTGATGTTGGCGATGACGACAGTCGCTTTCAAAAGTCGAAACGATTGATCCGCGAGCGAATTGACTCGATGAGCGACTCCGACTCTGCGATGTTGATCACCTTCAGTGACCGTCCGGAAACCGTTCAGTCGTTCACATCGGACCGCCGCCGACTACGTGATGCACTCGATCGTGTAAAGATCACGAACCAGACGACCGATATTCTTGGCGCGCTCAAGGCGGCCGACGGACTTGCGAACCCGCGACGGTCGAGCGAAGTCGGGAACCTGAACGATGTGCAGGTGGCTGATGCGATGCCTGCAGATCTATTGATCTTCAGCGATGGCGGTTTTCAAGACGTGACCGAGTTCAGCCTCGGGAATTTGAAACCGACGTACATTTCGATGGGGACCGCGGAGGTCAACAATGTCGCGGTCACCGCGTTTTCCGCTGAACGCAATGTAGAACGACCGACGGAGGTCCAAGCGTTTGCGACGGTCATCAATCTTGGCAGCGTGCCTGCTGAAACGACCGCAACGTTGTCGATGAACGGTGAGTTTCTTGATGCCGAGACCGTTGAGCTTGAACCGGGCGACCAAACCGGACTCTCGTTCACCATCGACTCGGAAGAGGCGGTGACACTGGATCTGAAGCTCGACATTGAAGATGACTTCGAACTGGACAATTCCGCGTTCGCGGGCCTGACGCCGATGCGGACCGTCTCTGTGCTGGTGATCACCGACGGAAACACTCCGCTGAGACTTGGATTGAAGACGGAAAAGGCCGCCAAAGTTTGTAACCCCGAGTTTGTTTCCCCCTCCTACATGGAAACCGATGACTACGCGGCGCGAGCGTCAGGCGGAATCGACGATCTGATCATTTATGATCGCTGTTCGCCCGTCCAAATGCCGGCAACGAACACTTTCTTCATTGGTTCCCTGCCGCCCAACGACCCCAACCTCGACACGACCACCGAAGAAACCGAAGACGGGCAGACTTCCATCAACAAGGGATGGTCCTGGGCCACGGAGAAGGGTTCGGTTGTGTTGGTGGATGTCGATCGAACACATCCACTGATGCGATACTTGGAACTATTCTCGCTGCTGATCTTTAGTGGTCGCGGTGTGGAAGGCCCTCCAGGATCGCTCGAACTGATCGGGTCGGACATCGGAGCCGTCTTGGTCTTGGCTCCGCGCGACGGTTTTCAAGACATGGTGCTTGGCTTCGAGATCATCTCGACGGACGACGAAGGCGGAACGCAGACCAATACGAACTGGTATGCAGAGCGTTCCTGGCCTGTATTCGTCTTGAACGTCCTGCGGTACTTGGCAGGAGCGGCCGAAGCAACGGGTGCGCCTTCGTATCGGCCCGGCGAGACGGTTCGTTTGCGGTTGGAAAGTGTCATCACCGATGCAAAGGTGACTCGCGTCGGTGGGAAGTCGACGACCGTGAAGACAGGCCCCAGCGGTGTGACGGAAATCGTTGAGACGCAAACACCCGGCAACTATCGCGTGGAATCGGAGGATCGCTTGGCCGACCTATTCGCAATCAACCTTTTCGATCGAAGCGAGAGTGACATCGCGGCTGCCCCGAGTATCGAGCTTGGCTACGAAGCCGTGGAAGCGGCAACCGGTGGTGTCGAAAAGCGGCGAGAGTACTGGCGGTGGGCCCTGATCACCATGCTCGGGCTGATCGCCGCAGAGTGGTGGGTGTACAGCAAGCGTGTCGGCTGACGCGAGTGCTCGCATCAGGGAGTGAGCGGAAAACGCTGCTTGGCCGAAAACGCAGCTTGGCCGAAAACGCTTGAATTGCGTCACCCCAGCCTGTTCCGAATCGGCGAACCTTCTGAGCACCACTCAGTTTTTTAGAGAACCGCACTGGCTGCGCGATTGGGTGTCGCCATGTCTTTTCTCGCCCAGCCCATCTCCATCAATGGCATCTGAACGGCGCCCGTAAATCAACTTTTTCGGCGCATGAAAAACCCGCTGATCCCAGGGGCAGTGGGGTCAGCGGGCGCATGTCGCAGACACGGGGCAATGTGTCCGCAACCCCTAGAATTTACTCGGAAGTGTTTCGCGCTGCCAGTACAGCAACACGGCAGAATGCTGTGTTGATGAAACCGCCCCGACTGGGACGATCGAACGCTCGAACCTCCATGAGTCTTCCGACTGTGACTCCTCTTACTCCCCAACGCATTGTCATAATCGGCAGCGGCTCATCAGTCGCTGACAAAGCCAAGCAGTCGCGAAAGAATCAATACGGCAAAGACCAGGACAAATGGCCCTGCAATAATCAGAAGTACGCAACCGTAAGCCGCCATCGCAAAATGCTTCGGTGTGATCCAATCGCGCCAGTCGGTCTCGACGGATTCGTTTTCTTCCGCTGGCGGTTCGTAGGGGGCGACACGGTCTCTTGATTCAGGGGTGGTCAATTGATTGCTCCCCCTAACGGATTTCGCCGCCCAGAACTCAATGGGCGATGACAAGACGGTTCGCTTTCATGGTCGGTGAATGCGTCCGAACGTAGAGATGTCATGCGAAGCCCCCGTCTTCCCTTGCCCATTTGCGCAC
>JBPCVD010000520.1:0-4503 GCA_051010815.1 Rubripirellula sp. | reverse complement strand
GCTTCAACTACACCGCAACAGAACACCCATGGCGCTCAACAACGTCACCACGGCCCTGATCACGCTGTTAGTTTACGATCTCATCTTCCTGTTAGCGCTCGTCGCGATTGTCGCGTTGCTCTCGGGGACCAAACGGGCGGCCTATGCCGTGATGAAGCGTAACTTTGTCGGCTACTTCAGCAATCCGACGGGCTACGTCTTCCTCTGCATCTTCGTCTTCCTGACGTCGCTTGCAGCTTTCTGGCCCTACGACTTCTTCAATCAGAATCTGGCCACGCTCGACCAGCTCAACTACTGGTTCCCGCTGATCATGCTGGTTTTCATCCCGGCAATCACGATGAGCATCTGGGCCGAGGAAAAACGACAGGGAACGGACGAACTGCTGCTCACGCTTCCGGCCGACGACTTCGATATCGTGATTGGCAAGTACATGGCGGCCGCCGCGATTTTCACCGCCTCGCTGCTGTTCAGCCAGCTCAGCACCTTTGTCACGCTTGCCGTGCTGACCGAAGGACAGCTCGACATTGGCCTGATCTTCACAAGTTACCTAGGCTATTGGTTCGTCGGACTGGCGATGATCGCGATCGGAATGGTCGCGTCATTCCTGACGGGCAATCTGACGGTTGGCTTCATCTTGGGAGCCTTGTTCAATGCACCACTCGCCTTCGCCTCGTTGGCCGACTCTGTCTCGCCCAGCAAGAGAGTCGCAGAATGGATCGCCAGCAGCGGGATCGCTCGGCCGTTTGACGACTTTGGTCGCGGGGTGATCAGTAGCTCGTCGGTGATCTACTTCGTGTTGGTGGCCTCGGTTGCCTTGTACGCCTGCATGGTCTTGATTGGACGACGTCACTGGACCGGCGGCAAAGATGGCAACACGATGGCCTGGCATTACATCGCACGAATTCTTGCGTTGGGTGCAATCACGACTGGTGCCGTGGTGCTGTTCCGCAATTGGGACGTCGTCCGCCAGGATTTGACCGAAGGCCAAGTCAGCTCACTCGCGCCTGCCACGAAGAAACTGATTCGGGAACTGGACGATGATCGACCCATCGTGATCGACGCCTTCGTCAGCAAAGACATCCCTGAGATTTACGCGCGGACTCGCTACGAGCTGATCAACCTGCTCAAAGAGTTCCGAAGCGAAGCGGCCAAGCGTAACCGCACCATCGAGGTCAATCTTTACGACGACATCGAGTTGTTCAGCGACGATGCAGCGTTGGCTGCGGAGCGTTTTGGAATTGAGCCGGTGACGCGAATTGTTCGCGAGAAGGGAGCGCCACAGCAGAAACAACTGATTCTCGGAGCCGCCTTCAAATCTGGTCTCGAGAAGGTCACCGTACCGATCTTCGAGTACGGAATTCCCGTGGAATACGAATTGGTTCGGTCAATCAACACCGTCGCATCCGGAAAGCGGAAACGGATTGGCGTCGTCGCCACCGACGCACGTCTGATGGGCGGCGCGGTGATGCAAGGCATGTCGATGCAACAAGTCAGTCGACACTTGCTGGTGGACGAACTTTCCAAACAGTACGACGTCGAAGCAGTCGACCTCAACTCGCCCATTTCTTCCGGCGTCTACGACGCTCTGATTGCGGTGCAGCCATCCTCGCTCGCGCCCCCACAGTTCGATCGATTTCTGGAAGCCGTGAAATCAGGTGTCCCAGTTGCCATCTTCGAGGATCCCGCCCCAGTGGGCACCGGCTACATCACGCCGACGGGATCTCCGAAACAGGCTCCCGGCGGCATGTTTGGCGGAGGCGGTGGACCTTCACCCAAGGGCGACATTCGCCAACTATGGGACCTGCTGGAATTGACGGTGCCTGGACAACCCGGCATGCAGGGAATGTTCACTCCCGATCTCGTCTGGCAACAGCACAATCCCTATCCCACGCTGGATGATAACGCCAACGAGCTTTGGATCTTCATCGATGAAGATGCTCCCGGCGTTCAGGAAGGTCGAGCCCTGAGCGGTGACAGTCCTATCACCTCTGGCATGAAGGAAGTGCTGGCCATTGTGCCCGGTGCTGTCGCGGCCAAGACCGATGGAAAGCTTCGGCACATTCCACTGCTGTCGACAGGCGCGGCAAGCGGATTGATTCGCGGCGCGAAGATGCGCGACATCATGACCGGTCAAACCACCGTTTCTCGAGAGACCGAGGGACTTCAGCCTGAAATCTCGATCGCGATGACGATCGAGGGGGTCGAAGAAGAAGACGGCAAAGAAGAAAAGATCAAAGCTGTCTACGTCGCCGACGCCGACTTGATGCTTCCGGAGTTCTCCATGATTCGGGCCGACCCGAACACGATCACCGAAGCTCGATTCCAATTCCAAAACGTCACGTTTGTACTCAACTGCATCGACTGGCTGACCAACGAGACGGACTTCATCGAAGTCCGCAAGCATGAGCCGATTTTCGCAAGCCTGCGAATGATCGACTCGGTCAAGGATGAAGCGCGAACGCAAGTTCGTGAGGAAAGCCAAAAGTACCAGGAAGAGTACGACCAGCAGATGCGCGAAGCTCAAGAGTCGATGGACCGACAGCTTCAAAAATTGCGTGAAGAAGTGGAGTCGCTGCAAAAACAGAGTGCCGACGGCAAGGTGCCACGTGGTGAGCTGCAAGCGAAGCTGCAACGGTTCCAAACTCTGCAGGAACTCGAGCAACGCAAGCTGGACGTCAAGCGAACCAAGACCGAACGTGACCGCGAGCTGAAGATTCGCGAGATCGAACGAAAGGCCGCCGACGAGGTGACCACGATCCAAAACAAAGTGAAAGTCGCAGCCGTCGCGTTGCCATGCATTCCCCCGTTGATTGTCGGCGTGATCGTATTCGCTTCACGGCGTTTGCGTGAACGAGAAAACATCAGTAAGAGCCGTCTGAAATAGCGAGAAAACTGCCGTGAACGAAGGCACCAAAACTGGAATTTTCTGGATCGTCGCCGTGGTGATGATCGGTATCGCAGCCCTGGTTGCGTGGCCGAAAACCGCTGAGCAAAACGACGATCGACTCGGTTTCCCCCTGTTCGAGACGTTCTCCGATCCGCTTGCTGCATCAAGCATGAAGATCGTGACGTTCGATGAGGAACAGGGACAGCTTGAGACATTCGAGGTCCGAAAGGACCGTGAGACCGACCTCTGGACCATCCCGTCTCGGGATGGGTATCCAGCCGATGCGTTGGAGCAGATGAAGAATGCTGCCAACGCGTTTGTCGGCTTGAAGATTCTCGACATCCAGACGAGTAACGCCGAAGACCACGATGACCTTGGCGTCGCCGAACCCAAACTCGAAGACCTTGAGGTTGGTGACGACGGCGTGGGGCGTTTGGTCAGCTTCAAAGACGATTCGCAGGAAACGCTCGCTTCGCTAATCATCGGTGACGCTCTGAAAGATGACGAAGCCAAACGCTACGTCCGCATTCCGGGACAAGATCCCGTTTACGTCGTCAAGCTTGACGAGAGTCCGCTAACCACCAAGTTCCAAGATTGGATCGAAGATGACCTGCTGCAATTGAGCAGCATCGACATTTCGAATGTTGAGATCAAAGACTATTCAGCCTCGCTTGGAATGGGTGGTCAAATCTCTTTAACGCGGAACTACACCGCGGACGTCGAGATGGATGGTACGCAATGGAAGCTTGCCAGCCTTGTCGAGTTCGACCCGAAGAACCCCATGGCCGAGCCAACCGCGGTCACCATTGGTCCAGACAAAACGCTCAACAAAGCAAAACTGGACGAGCTGAAAAACGCCTTGGACGATCTCAAGATCGCAGACGTCCTTCGAAAGCCGGATGGCATGAGCGCCAACCTTCGTGCCAATCAAGACCTGCTCTCGGACAAGGATGCCGTCGGATCGCTCGCTCAACGTGGTTTCTATCCCGTGCCCTCCGGGCCGAATGGTGAAGTAGAAATCCTGTCAGCCAACGGCGAACTGAATGTCTCGCTGAAGGACGGCGTCAAGTATGTGATGCGATTCGGAAACATCGCTGGCGTCGGCGACAGTGGTGACTCCGAGAGTGGAGAATCCGATGGCGGCGTGAATCGTTACCTGTTGGTCACGACGGTCGTGGATGAGTCCAAGTTCCCCGCTCCGGACCTGAAGCCAGTTCCCAAAACGCTGGATGAGCTTGAAGCGATGCTGAATCCGCCCAAACAGGTAGAAGCACCTGCGGACAAAAAGGCGGAAGCAACGCCGGACGAACCAGCGGAACCGAAGACCGAGGAGAGCAAAGGCTCAGATCAACCTTCGGAAGAAGCTGATCAACCCTCGGAAGAAGCTGGCGCTAAAAAAGCAGATGCCGAAGAAGCTGACGCCAAAGAAGCGGATGCGGACTCGAGTGCCACGGAAGATGCGGCCGCCGAAGACTCAGCTGACGATTCAGACGCTACAGGTGAGGAAAAGGAATCCGAAGGCGAAACCGAAACGAGCGGCAGTGGCGAAGCCAGTGGCAGTGGTGAAGCTCAAGAAGCATCCGACGATGAGCAAGAAAAAGAAGCGCCGGCTGCAG
>JBPCVD010000519.1:0-6705 GCA_051010815.1 Rubripirellula sp. | reverse complement strand
CTGGAAGGCATCGAGATGCGATGAAGGCGGAGGAGCTATCAAAGATGGCAGTACGTGAACTTACCCCTGAAGGATCTACCCCACAACGGTGAAGGCTTCGAGTCCCAGCGCTACGCGTTCGTTCGCGTTCTGGCGAGCCGTTAAGGGTGGACGACAGGAATCGCCGTGCTGATACCCATCTTTGACACATTACCGACTGCAAAGGCGTTCACAAACTGACGCGCCAACGGAAATCGGCAGTTTCGATTCAACCTGCCCCCATGGCAGCCCGTTCGGCTTCGCTGGTGGCGGCATGTGAAGTTTTCTTGAAGGGGGCAAATTGGAATGCTCAACGCGCTCGGTATCCCATACCTTGCGAACCTTTCACAACGTCCGCCACGTTTTCTGTTTCCAATCGATGAATCGCCGTAAATTTCGCCTCGCCCTTCGGTGCCTTTTCACCGGCAGCGTGATCGCATTCCATCTGGGTTGCGCCCCCGAATTCAAGCACGACATCAGCGAACTCCCAGCAGTCGAGCCAACTCAGGCTGATACTGCCGACGACTTGGCCGCGGCGGCATACCGACAGCGTTCTTCCATGTCGCAGGATTTAGCGACTCCCGATGATTGGCCACAGTTATTCGGACCGAACCGCACCAGCAGTGTCGACGGTGATGGTTTGGACCTGACCTGGGGCGAACAGGGGCCAAAGGAGGTTTGGAGCATCGAAATCGGAAGTGGCTATGGCTCGCCTGTGGTTGCCGGGGATCGCGTCGTATTCAATCATCGGGTCGACGATGACGAGGTCATTCAATGTGTTGCTGCCGATTCAGGAGAGACGATTTGGAAGCACAGGTATCCAACCACCTTCGTATGTGACTACGAGTACAGCAGCGGTCCGTTGAGTACGCCGCTGATTGACGGGCGGCGAGTCTATGCGGCGGGCGGTCAGGGGCAATTCTTCTGCCTGGACGTGAGTTCCGGAGAGGTCATATGGAGCCGAGATTTTCGAGCCGACTATGACTTGCAAGATGACCTCTTCGCGATGGGCAGCACGCCGGTCCTCGTCGGGAACAAGTTGATTTTCAATGTGGGGGCAAGAGAGCATGACGCAGGCGTTATCGCGCTCGACTCAAAAGATGGCACGACTCTTTGGGAAGCGACGGATCACGGGGCTGGCTATACTTCTCCCTTCGCTGCTGAAATTGCCGATCAGCCCTACGTATTTGTGGTCACCGATGTCGGGTTGGTGTCATTGCACCCCGTGACTGGCTCGGTCGACTGGGTGATTGAACATCGAAGTCGCGCACCCATGTCCTACAATTCGGTTTCACCTTTGGTGATGGGAGACAAGGTGATGGTCGTCACAGGACCTGGACCCGGGGCGATCTGCGTGCAGGTCCAAAGTGATCGATCTTACATTGATGGTTGGAAGGACCGTCGCGTCCTTGATTCGCAGTACAACACACTGATGTTGGCCGACGGCAAGGTGTATGGGTTCACGGCGGCGGGACAGGGTGGCGCCGAGCTTCGTTGCGTCGATTTCAGTACCGGTGAACTACTTTGGAAGTACCATTCGATACTGCGAAGAGGCCAAGGGATCGTCATCGGGGATGCGATTGTGGCATTGGGCGAACGAGGTCATCTCGCCGCGATTCAGCGCACCAACGACGATCCCCAAGTGCTCGCCTTTACGAGCGAACCGCTGATGTCGGAACCCTGCTATTGCACGCCGGCAATCGCCGGAACGCGTCTTTTCTTAAAAGATGAGAACCGCGTTGCCTGCTACGATCTCGCTGCTGCATCACAGGACGACTAGTCATCATCATCGTCGTCAGACCGACGTGATCTTCGAGCATTGACCTCGCCCAGCCCGACTTCGAAGTGGAGGCCAAGTTCGTCCCCGAGTTGTCGGCAGACCGCGATCGGACTAGCGGCGTTGGCATCTTTGAACTTGTCCATTCGATTCTTGACGTGAATTCGATCAAGAGAATCGGGCATGGATTCGTACGCTTGAGAGTACCAGTAGACTGCTCGGTCGCGAGCTGCCTGCTGATAAACGCCAGGTTTGGCACGTTCGCCAAGGTCCCACCATCGATCGCCGAGTTCAGCTTGGTCGTCCGGGGAAAACGCGGAATCGAGATCTGCCTGTGCAATGGCACTCAAGGTCACGCTTTCGTCTTTGGCCAACAGCGGAAGTCCATTTTCCCAGTCTCCCTTGATGAAACAGAGAAAACGCCCGAAGGCTGCGGCAGCTTTCGCGTCTTCCGGGTTCTTGCGATACGCGTCTAAGTGGTTGACCGCCACCGAAAACTCCCTATCGGCGGCCGACAGCAGCATACGAAGCCTGTTGAGCAGCGACGGCAATGTTTCATCGGAGTGCTGATCATTAAAACGGTAGGCCAAGCCAACCACTTCCGAGGCACGAGCAAAATCGTTCGCGTCGATCCCCGCGTGGGCGACACGTACCGCGCGATTCATCAGGTTGTTACTTGCGCGAGCTCTCGAGTCGCGTTCGCCCGTTCCCTTTCGAAGTCGGAGCAGCCAGCTGATGTTTTCGTCGTAGGGGGCAACCGCAAACATGGCAACACGTTGATCGATCCCTTCCATCAGCGTATCGGCGTTACCAGAATCTGCTGCCAAACGCATCGCGGCGGTTTGCAGTGCGTAGGCTCCGGAGGGATCCGACGGAATCTGCAGAGCGGCTTTCAATAAATCTCTCGCCAGTTTGTCTTTCTCGGTTCGGGTTTTTGCCGAGCGCATCTGGCTTGCGTAGACGTCACGAAGCTTTCGCTGCGCGTCGGCAAGGACACCCGCTTTGGGAATGGGCGTTCGATTCGCGTACTCCGCAGATTTCCGCGTCCGTGATTGCTTGACTTGGGCGTTGGACTCACCCCCTTTGGTGTTTGGGGTCTTCGTCTGCGACTGCAAGACGACGGCAACGTTGTCGATTTCTAAATCCCGATGGATGTCACCGGCTCGCAAGCCATCGCCACTCTCATGCGTGGCCGCTCGAAAAAGCTGATCTGCCGTTAATGAATCGCCAAGCACTAGCGGCAATCCATTCGCCCATATCGCAAGCGTTGCATCGGGCCGAAGGTCACCAATGCCTTCCTGGAGTTCATTTCCTGTTTTCGCGGCGAAGTCGGCCGGTTTGGTCCAAGGGACGGAATGGCTGTCATTCACCTCGAACAGCATGAGCGTACTGTCCATGCCATCTTCGACCGTCTTTTGCCGCGGCGTCCGGTTGTCTGCGAATAGAAACTTATCGCCAGTGGGAAAGAGATAGTTGGTGTTCGTGTCAAATCGCTCGGGCGAGACAAACGCGTCGGGGATGTACGCAATCAGCGACTTGTTCGGCTCGATATTCCACGGTTTGTCAAAGTCAAACTTATTGTAAAGATCCTCGTGGCCCAGGTATGGCAGCATTCGAACTCGCCAGGACAGTGTCGGCAGACCGCTGGAAGATTCGGAATAGGAACTTGGCAGCCGACCGGTGTCTGCGAAGTAGCCTTGAAGTGCGGTCGAAAGTTGTTGAATGTTGTCGATCGCCCGCAATGCTCGCGCGGCCTCATTCAGCGGTTCGGATGGTTTTCGCTGATCAATGGGCAGCAGCGAAATTTCCGATGTCTCCACTACGGCTTCGGGATCCGAAGCAGAACCAGGTTCGGTTGCCGAAGGTTCGGAAGCACCCTGTGCCCGATTTGCGACGCTGGCCAAATCGCTGACCGCTTTTACATCCGTTTCCGTATTCGCTTCGGCAATCTCTTGATCATCCGTTGGCGTTTCCTTGGCGTCCTCTTTTCTTCGATGTTCGTTTTCGGAAGGCCTTTTTCGACGCGCAGCTCGCATCATCAATTCTTCCTGGCTGGGCCCACACCCGGTCAATGGAATCATGCTGATTCCGAGTGCCAGAATCACGGGAACGGAACAAGAGAGTCCCGGACGCTTTAGCTGAAGGAGTTTCATTAGGATTTCTCAGATTCCAATGTGACCAAGCGGATCCATTCATGAGCCATGCATCCACCTCCGAAGCACCAAGTCGCTTCGACTCTGAATCGGCCATTCTGTTTTCTTGCATCCGCGAGTGCGGTTTCCAGTCGCGCTCGTATCTCAACGAGCTTTTGTTCTGCTTGTTCGTATTGCTTTGAAGGCGATTCAATCTCGGCAGGATTGCGTTTGAGCGTTTCTGCATCGGATCGCGTCATCTTTGTGGCGCGGGCAACCATTGCGGTGATGTCCTCGCCGCCACTTTCGATGGTCCATGACCAGTGAGCTTCATCAGAAACAAGAGTGAGCGTCGTGGCGGAGGCACCACAGTCGAGAAAGCACAGCGTGTGAGCGGATTCTTCGGAATTGGACTTGGCATCAGAGTCGTCATCCATCGCCAGTTCATCGAACTCGGTGGTCGCAAAATTGACCAAAGCGATCGCATTTGTCTGAACCCCAGAGATCGCAAGACCCGCATCGGTCAGCATTTGGACGCGACCTTCAACGTGTCGTCGACGGACCACCGTGATCAAAGTGGCGCGTCCGTGGACACTGTCTTCTTCAGCCTTGGCGATCCATCGGACCACACTCAGTTCATCAGTGGGAATCGGAATTTTCTGCTCGATCTCCTGGTCGACCAGAATGTTCGCCTGTTTATCTTTGACTGGCGGTAAACGAACGTACCGATTCACGGAGAGTGAGTCCGGCAAGTTGATCCATAGCGGCGTTCCCTCAACCTCTTTCGATTCGATGAACGTTTCGACGATCGGAGTAATCGTGGACGATCCGTTGTCCGTCGCGTCGCCCATACGACAGAGTGGTTGGGGAAACTCTTGGAAGAAGCAGTCCACGACCGAGAGCTGTCCTTCGGACTCTTCCAGCAAGACTGCCTTGAAGGTTGACGAGCCAATGTCGACTCCCCAGCAGCGAGACTTTTTCTTTCGCAACGCACCCAATAAACCCTGTTTGGGGCCGAAGTGTTCGGTGACACGTCCACGTCCCAATCCTTGTAATGCCAAGCCGTAAGCGATGTTAAACCGCCCTGCGAGCGTGCTGAGCAACTTGTGTTCGCCCACATCAATTGACTGAGGGACTCCAAGAACGGCGACGTTACCTCCCGGCCAACTGTTTGTCGTTCCCTGCCAAAGCGGATATGGGTTACGCGGAGTACGCTCGCCCTGTTTGAGTTGTTTCGCGATGCTGCCAACGAGTTCTTTCGCACGCGTGTCGCGAGGCGCTGCTTTCGCGAACCGTACGGCGAGTCGACCAAGCAGCGGCGTCGCAAAAGGTTCGGATGAGAATTGATCCGCAAGCCAGTGCGCGTCACCGACCGACGTCAATAGTTTTTGGTATTCAGAAGTCTGTCCGATGTTTGGAACGGAACTGAGTTTCCGCAACGCGAGTGCGTAGTCTCCTTTGGCGAGTGCGCGAGTTGCAGATGCCATCAACTTCTCAGACACTTGCTTGCCAAGTCGCACGTACTGCTGGTCTTCCGGGACCAGATCGATCAATTGCTCAATTAGGCCGCCCAGGCGTGGCCAGTCCTTCGCGGAAATAGCCTCTTTTAACTCATCTTCCAATGCCGTTCGCTCGCTGAAATGCGACTTGAGTCGACTGAGAAGCTTCGTCGCTTCGTCGCTGATCAGCGCCGCAGGAATGCTTTCTAGCAATTGAATGACAGAAGCTTTGTCGCCCTGTTTGATCGCAGTATTCGCTTTTGCCATCGTGTCGTCGCGATTCTGTTCCGCACGCGCACGAAGTCCCTGGACCTTTTCGACGGCCGCACTTGCGCTCTTCGCTAATGCTTGAAATCGGTAATCCGATACTTCGGCAACACTGCCCAGTAGCGATACAGCTCGGTCAAAGTCATTCCGTTTCGTCGATTCGACCGCGTCCGCCAAGCACTTTTCATATCGTGCGTGACGCAGTTGAAATGCCTGCTCTAGATCCGCACCACAGGATCCGCAGAACTTCTGTGTGAGCAGTACATCGCGACCACAATCGACACAGGGCTCGTGGAGAGACTGGCCGCATCCCTTGCAGAACTTGGCATCCGAATGATTCGCTTCCTTGCATGCTCCACACTTGACCTGCGTGGCTTGGACGACCTGGTTGTCGGCTCCCATCATTGCTTCAACTCTTGTGTTCGAAGATTGCAGTTGCGTTTTATTCGTCAAGCTCGACAACTGCTCCATGGATCGGGAACCAGTTCGAGAAATTCTTGTCGTCCGGATCACCCACTTGGATGTATCCGTGCTTCTTGACGGTGTTGAACATTGTCATCGGGCAGTCGGACGGCACCTCCATCGTCAGTCGATAGCTACCCTTGGTCGGCAGCGGCAACACTGAAGTCTTGAGCACCGGTGGCTGAACATCGAGTACTTCGATACTTCGTTCCAAGTCACCGCGAACACGTACAACGAGGCTGAACCGATGAGGTTTTCCTGAGACGAGCGTGCCGATGTCGAGTCCACCTTGAAAGTGGATCTCCGGGCTATAGAAATTGATGGGGCTACGAACTTTTCCGTTAAAACGAACGGTTCGTTCTACTTCGTCAACGCCATTGCTGCCGCGGACTTTGACTCGAAGCTCCCCAGAGAACGCCCCGGTATCGAGCGATGTGGCAAAGGCTCGGATCTCCCAGGCTGAGCGTGGTTCTTTGTCGGCCAATCGGTCATCATGATTTTCAATCGGTTCGGCATACCATTCGAATCCGGCCACTTCGGAGGCGACATC
>JBPCVD010000518.1:0-4543 GCA_051010815.1 Rubripirellula sp. | reverse complement strand
CATATCCACCCTGCACGCATTCGTTTGCGCGCACGCCACCTCTACGCGATGGGGAGTTCAAGAAATGTCAGTAGCACGTATTTGTACTCGTTCAGTCGATCTGGCCGATCCTGGGGAATCGGTGCTTGTCGCGGCGGGACGGATGCATACCCGCAATGTCGGAACTCTGGTCGTTATCGATGAAAAAAAGCGACCGCTCGGTATCCTGACCGATCGCGACCTGGCGACGAGAGTGGTCGCATGCGGTCTGGATGCCAACACGACGACCGTCGACCAGGTGATGAGTACCTCGCCCGATCGTGTTTCCGAGCAAACGTCGATCGAGGCTGCCATCGCAACGATGAGGGCGGGTGCCCATCGTCGACTGCCCGTGGTGGACGAGAACGAACGTTTGGTGGGTTTGGTAAGCCTCGACGATGTGCTCGATCTGTTGAGCGAGGAGTTCGAGGAAATCGGCAAACTGATTCGAAAAGAAAGCCCTGAAGCTCTCGCTGTTTGACAAGGTTTACCGCACACCTGAGTCTCGTTGTCTCACCTCGGGACAAGCTTTCTCACGAGTCGCCAAACAAATTCCTATGACTGCGCACATTCTGTTCGTCACTTGCCGTGTCGATTGGGAAATTGGCGGTGTCCGTCGGTTTGGCATCCCGGTTGCACGGATGGAATGGAATCAGGTGTCGTTTCGCGATGCCGTTTCTTGGTTTGGCTCGGCTTGAGCGAAGTAGAGGAGACAATGAATACCAAACAGCAAACGCTTCCTGACTTGTACCAGCAATGGTCTGTCGAGGACCGTCAGCTGGAGGCTTGTGTTGACGAGGTGCGGCACTGGATGCAGGAGGTCGCCCAATTAGGGATTCCCCACTTTGGTGAAACAGCGACTCGACTCCGCCCGCTTGCCGAGCGATTGGGGACACATTTCCAGCGCGAGGACGACATGATTCAGCAGGTCGCCCAGCTCTATCCCAACACGTCTCCGGAAGTCAACGCAATCCGACGTCAGGCCACTCGGGATCACGATCAGTTGCGAGATCGGCTGGGAGATTTGATTGAGCGTTTAGATCTACTGGAGCCCCCCTTTGAATCTTGGCAACTCGCGATCGACGAAGTGGAGCTATTCGTCGACATGTTAGAGCAACATGAGGAACAGGAATCGGAGAGCATTCGCATGTTGATGCCCGCCGAGTTTCGTGTTGGTTCCTCCGGCGATGATTCCGACGATTGATTTCCGACAGAGTTTATTTCTCAGGCTGCGTTTGGTCGCTTTGCACCGCCGCGTGATCGTCCGGGAGCGCGATGGAAGAAACGAGCGCGATGATCGTCTGCCCGGGCGAGGGAGTGAGCTCACTGTCGACCGTGTTGAAGTCGAGTGACCCGTCTTCCTTGATGACGCAAAGTAGATGTGCTCCGTCCTGGTAGCGTTGCAGGAAGTCTTCATAGGTGAAGGTTTCCGTCAAGGAAGTGGTCTTGAAGGTGGCGCCGACGGCATGCAGGTCTTCCAGCTGAGAATAGGTCAGGCCTTTGGCGAAGAGTTCGCGGCCCATTAAGTTCTTCGTCAGTCCACGACGGTGATGCTGATTCTGGTGATTGAATGTGAGTTGGTAGACATTGGCTCGATCGAACATTGTCCGACACTCGCGGACCGCGAGTGAGTTGACCTCATCGTTTGGCGTCATCGCCATCATCTTGCCAATGCCGGTCAGTTCCAGTTCCTCTCGGACATGCTCATTCAGGATGTTCGCGCACACAGCGTCGAGACCAGAAATCTTCGCCTGAGAAACTTTGTTGTAGTTCGTGTCGACCAGCAGCACGGGCACCCCGGTTTTCTTGACTTCATTGGCAAAGTCTCGAACCCAAGAATCCGCGCCTGCAAACAGAACCCCATTGGAATTTTGATCCGCCAGCCCCAGCCATCGGGCCAGAGGTGATGCGGCCAATCCGTACACGGTCACCGTTCCCACGATGACAAAGAAGGTAACCGTGTCCAGCAGATTGGCGTTGGCGATCCCAAGTTCGGCAGCGATCGGCTCCATCTCGAGAGCAAAGACGCTGCTAACGGCGGCGGCGACAATTCCACGAGGTGCCAAACCTGCAATGAAAGTCTGCTCTCGCAGATTCAGAGGGCTACCGAGCAAGGATACATAAACCGAGAGTGGGCGAATGACGACAATCAGTGTCGCCAAAAATACAAGGCCCGGAATCCCAATCGCCGCAATGTCCGAGATGCTGACGCGTGAACCGAGCACAATGAACAGGCAGCCGATCAGGAGTGTTCGTAGGTTTTCCTTGAATTCGATGATGTGCTCCACATCGAAGCTTTTCTGGTTGGAAAGCCAAATGCCCAAAACCGTCACGGAGATCAATCCAGACTCGCTCGCGATATGGTCGCTGATGGCAAACAGCAGCAGACCGGCCGCGAGTGCGGCCACACCCTGAAGGTTGTCGGGTATCAGGTACTTACCAAAAGCAAAGGTCAGGGCGACTCCCCCGAGAACTCCCAGTAGTGTCCCCGCTAAGGCTGTTTCCAACAGCATCATCAGGGCCGCGATCAAGCTCGGTTCGTCAACATTGACCATCAGTTGGTCGAAGACCAGCACCGCAAGGACGGCACCGATCGGATCGATCACGATGCCTTCCCACTTCAGCGTTGTTCCGACGCGGCGACTCGGTCGTACTTGACGCAGTAGCGGCCCGATCACAGTGGGACCGGTGACCACCAAAATCGCGCCCAACAAGCAGCTCAGACGCCAGCCGAATCCGAGTGTGTAATGCGCGGCTACGCTGGCGCCGCCAAACGTGATCAGAGCTCCGATCGTGCAGAGACGAAACGCAGGGCTGCCTGCTTCGCGAAGTTCACGGAGGTCGAGCGAGAGTCCGCCCTCGAACATGATCACCGCTACTGAAAGTGAAACGATGGGAAACAACAGGTGGGGTCCCGCCAACGGGTCGCCACCAGTCAGTTCGGCTAGAAACGCGTCGGGCTGAACGAATTGGCCGAGAACGAGACCGAACAACAGCAAGAGCAAGATGCCGGGCAGATTGGTTCGCCATGCTATCCACTGCGCCGTTAGTCCCAGTGCGGGGACCATTGCCAGATAGAGAAGAAAGTCCATGCGCTATTGTGCAGTTGTGATCGGAGCGTCCGGTGGCACGGCGACGGTCGCCGTGTGTTGAGATTCTGAGCATCGGAGAGTCGCGTGGATTCGAACACCACACGACTAACTTTTGCGAGGAAGTGGACGTGAAACCTTACGGATTCAGGTAACGGTCAAAGAAACGCGAGGTCGCATCGACGGTGGCTTGTAGTTCCTCACCACCCCATCCGTGCCCCGCATCGATGAGAAACTCGACGCGGCCGGGGACATCTGCCTCAGTCATCGCCGTCACCATTTTCACGGCTTGGGAGTACGGGACAAGCACGTCCTCGGTGCCTTGGAACAGAAGCATCGGCGCATCCCCCTTGGTCACGTAGGTAATCGGAGATGCGGCATCATAAGCATCTCGCATGTCTTCCTTCGACCCACCAATCAAGTCGGTCACCAGTGGCACGCTGCGCAGTGGGATGTCATCGGCAGCAAGCTCCGTGGGGCCAAAGAAAGAGACCACCGCTTGAACCTTACTTGATTGGTCTGGCCAGCCACCTTCGCCTTCCAAACCGTCGTCGCGATCCATCGTGCCAAGCATCATTGATAGGTGTGCGCCCGCGGAAAACCCAATGGCGCCGATTCGCTCAGGGTCGATTCCGTACTCGTCTGCATGGGATCGCAGGTAACGTACGGCACATTTCACATCTTCGACTTGAGCCGGAAACCGATCCTGGGGACAGAATCGATACTGAATGGTGGCGGCAACGTAACCCTCATCCGCAAATCGACGGATCTCTTTTGTGTGCGCTCCCTTGTCACCTTGCCGCCACGCACCCCCGTGAATCACCACAATGCATGGGGCGGGCTGATCGCGATTGGCGGGCCGGGCAATATCGAGGTGAAGTTCCGTCGACCCTCCCGTGCCGTACACGACGTCTTCGGTGATTTCGATGATCGCATCCTCTGCTGAAGCGGGTTCGAAAAGGCCTAGCAGTGCCAGGCAGCTCAACCAAAGGGCGATGGATCGTTTCACTTCAGCTCTCCACATGAGAAGGTTTCACGTTTGAAATGCGAGTACGTTTAGAAGCGGCATTCTAGACCATCGGCCCTGCGAGATGCGGGGCCTCGACGCAGTGTCGACGGCCACAATCGGGTATTCAATGTGACGATGGATTCGGCACACTTGGGCTCGGAATGGCTACAATTCCTGGACGTCGCTCAGTCGTCTTGTCACCTCCGATTCGCAGCTCTGTCGTTATGCTCAATTCACTGCCCGCATTTTCGCCGATGCTTTCGATTGCGTTTGCGATGTCAATGTGTTTGCTTCCACGCGGCACGGTGGCCGACGAGTTGTCGGCTGAGACAGAGCCTTCGGCTCAACGGATGCCAAACATCTTGATGGTGATGGTCGACGATCTGGGCTGGATGGACCTGCGTTGCCAGGGCAACCATCGCTTGAC
>JBPCVD010000517.1:0-5610 GCA_051010815.1 Rubripirellula sp. | reverse complement strand
GGGGCGCGGACCTAACGTGTCACCGCAGCAACGAATAACTGAAGTGACGAGATTAACCCAGCTCACTTCAGGAACCTAAAGATGAATCGTATCCTCCGCCGAGCGATGCAAGATTCTGACCAGTACGTCATTGAAATGGATTACGCTGACGCCAAAGGGAATCGAACCCATCGCATTGTAAGTCCCATTCGCTTCATGGGCAGTTACCGATTTCTAGGCCTTTGTCTGTGTCGAGAACAGCCACGCCAATTTCAGCTTTCACGCTGTAAGAACATTCGCTTGGTGCCCGCTCGTGAAGTGCTGATGCCCGTCGCGATGCAAGAACCGAATCCCGAACTCGTCGCGGTATGAGTTCGCGTGCACCGGCATTCACGGATGGTCATTCACCGGCCATCAGAAACGACGAAAAGCTCGAGTCGCCAAATGGCGATACTCGAGCTGTTCGTTTTACGAGGACTGTCGTTCCCGACGCGAGTGGGCAGTCCTCGTAGAGCCTCCGCCCTACGGAATTCAAATTGAGTGGTTGGCTACTTCGAGGGAAGTGGCGTTCGTCGAACGGGCTCCGGGGCGTTATCGATCGCGACGTTTGATTCGTAGCTCATCGGGGCGACGCCTTGAAAGGACTGGGGCCCACGGATCGGAGAGAGGATCGATTGATCGCTCGAACTATTTGGGCTGCTGTCGGGCGTTGGCAGTGGCAGATCTTCCGTTCGAGCATCCGGTGTCACGGATGTGCCCGGGGCGATCATTTCACCTGGGGTGGTGCCCATTTCGCTCAGTGGGATGTCGTTCACGTTGACGGGCCCCGATGGGAGCAGTTCCATGGACATTCCGCTGTCCAGGATCACGCCGTCACCTTCGAGAATGACACCCTCGTTTACCGCACCGCTGCCGATGACATTGGTTGCGGAATCAGCATTCAAGACGGGACCCTGGCGAACGACACTCGGTCGCGAAACACCGTACTTTCGATGCTTGCCGGCACTACGCTCTCGTGCACGCTCCAACGCATCCCAGTATGCCTTGCTATTCCAGGGGCCTTCCGCAAGCGTAATGTTGCTGTTGGCAAGCATGGTTCCTTTGAGATAGTCGACGTAGTTGATCGATTTGTTGTATTCGCCAAGGGCACGATAGTAGGTAATTTGTGCGTCCGCTCGTCGTTGCTGGCTTTGCAGAACCACGTTGACGGGGCTTCGACCGCCTTTGAATTCCGCAAGACGTGCTTCGACTTCTTGCTCAGCCGCTTGCCATCGCATGGCGTTGGTTTGGACTAGTTGATAGTGCGTCGATGTCTTTGCGACGGCGTCGCTCAATTGGCTCACCATCAGTCGCTCGGCGTCCTGAAGGTACGCACGTGATTGATGAAGTCTCAACTGGCTCCCTCGGATTCGTGTTCGTTCCCGTCGACCACCGATGGCGGGCGGCGTGATTTCCAGTCGAACGGCACCCTCTTGGTAGTTGCCCCCGGTCAAGCTCGAGAGGGCGCTGCTACCTGGATTCGGGAATTGCACGTCACGCCGTTGTGGCGGTCCAAGCGTGTCGCCAACGCCGACCCATCGATAAAGAAGCGACAGATTGACTTCGGGCAAGATTTGATTCTTCGCTGACACCTGCTCCAATTCTCGCTGCTTGATGACGGTCTTTGCCTTACGTAGTTCCGGGCTCAGGTAAAGCATCTGAACGACGCTTTCGGTCCAGTCGAATTGGAGTCGAGCCAGGCTTGGTTCTTGGATGGGGCGGATCAAGCGTCCATCGGTGGCCGCCAGGCCCAGTAGTTCGCGGAGCACTCTCTCGTTGCCATAGACCCCGAATCGATCGTCCCCTGGCAAGTTGGATCCTGCCAATGCCGAGGAGAGTCGAGCACGGAAGTTGTAGTATTGTTCTTCGGCCTGGGCCAATTCTTGTTTTGTGCCGGTGCCGTTGTCGAGATTCAGCTTGGCGAACTTCGCTGTCGCGATCGCACTGTTGCGTCCAATGATGGCGGCGTTCACGCTGCGATATGCGACGTAAAGATTCCAATAAGCGACTTCCACGTCGCGAACAAGGTTTCGCACTTGGACCTCGAAGTCCGCGATCGAGACGTCTTCATTCAAGCTCGCCAGCACGACCGGGATGCGGTTCACGAGAGTACCTCGGTTTCGCATCAACGGGTGTTGGACCTGTGCTTCCACCAACGCGGTCCAGTCACTGGCCAGACGCCGTCGGATTTCGTCAGGTCCACCCAGCGGTTGGTTGTTTCGGGAGTAGATGACTTGTTGACGAAGCGTCGCTACGCCGCCTGTCGCGAAGCGTTTGCTGATTGCCGACTGCTGTGTACCGTCCCAACTCTGTGCGAACGGATTTGTAATGCCACCGGGCGTAACGGGTGTTGCACCACTACCTGAGTTTCGCGGACGGTCGGTTGTGCTGTAATCGATGAAGGCACTGGCCTGAGCATCAAACTCGGACAAAGCGTCTTCGACGCCACCGATCTGATTGGCTCGCTGAACACCACGCGGCAGGATTCGGTTGCCGGCTCCGTCGACCGTCAGCGGAATGGACTGTGTGGTCGATTGCTGAATGGCAACGTCGTAGATGCTGCCAAGTTGGTCGGCGCTGGCACTGGTGAACTGTGCCGAAACGTTTTGACGAAACTCAGCGTTGCCACTGGTCGTGACAAAGAACTTCGCATTCTGCAACGCGATGGAAACGCAATCCTCGACCGTCAGGTCCCAGAATTGGTACTCGTGATTTCCCATCGACAACGGAGCTTCCGCGTCCGTTGTTTCTGCCAAACTCACAACATCCACATCGGGATATTCGATCCTTGTCGCAGTATTGAGGTAATACTGCAGATCGGGAGATTCATGCAGAAAAAACGGCTGCGTTGGCGCACATCCTGTAGACAACAGGAGTGTGCAGATCAGTTGCAGATAAACGGTTTTGCGTAATAGCGAGCGATTCATGCTCTGGACTTCCGGGGTCGTGCCGTCGTGAAACACGCCTTACCTTCATCGCACAACGCGATTTGGCGTGTCTCCGTACTAGCCGAGTGTGGAAGCCCCCCACGATCTTTTCTCCAAGTCGCTTGCGGTCCGAGGACCGGGCGGCTCGAGAAAACCTCGTCCAAGGGAAGTTATCGGAGAACCGATTGGTAAACTTTGACGGTTCTCTAAAAAAAAGCGATTGAGTGGAATGAAGGGGCGATTCGCAGTCGTGACTTGCCCGGATGTCGCACTCGGAGACGGTTGGCCTGCGTCAGCTACGCTTCGCTGGGCGTGGGGTCGGTCGCTGGATCGACCGAGGGATTGGCTGGATCGACCGAGGGATTGGCTGGATCGACCGAGGGATTGGCTGGAGCTGGAATCGCATCAGAGGGTGATGGACCCGAGTCTTGCAGGCTCTCCAGGCTTTCAACGGCCCTATCCGTTCGTTCGACAGCGTCCTGCAGCGTTTCGCCAGCCTCGAAGTCGGGTAACGGTGATTTGATATCTTCCACGTCCTGCAGGTTCGTCGTTTCTGGACGGGCGCCGATCTTCAGTGCGTCCCACGGCTTGGGATAGAAGTAGTGCATCTCCAGTCGAGGTCGGTGATCTTTGTAGGCACGACGATGCGTCGCATCGTGCCAGGCCATCGCCTCTTGGCTACTTGGTGCGATGTGATAGGCAATGCGCCCGCCCAAATTGGTTGGGCGATTGAATCGCCGTCGATAGGAAGAGGGTAACCTTGAGCCGAGCGGTGGAATCAAATCGATTCTAGGGTGTACTCGCTGATGCTCTTTGTCTGGGTGATGAGCTTGCAGGGCCGTCGCAAGGCAAACCGACAGAGCGGCAACAGTGAACCAACGCATGGAACGCACCGGGAAACACGAGGGTTAGGTCGACGTGAAACTGTAACGAATCATTCACGCTCCTCGTTTTCTTCGTCGCGAGAACCGCCGCTGCGTGACGTTGCCACGGAAACTGACGATTTTGCAGATCGCGAAAACCTTTCCCACTCGCAATCGGGATGACGGATAGAGAAGCTAACCGGATCGACCAAGGGACTCAGTATCTCCGGAATGCGAGCGATCGAGAACACGTCGTTTCTGCTACGGCTGACGCCTTTCGCGAAGTCGTCCGTAAGTGACCCGCGTGACTTCGCCAGCGACTTCGCCGGCGGCCCACAAACCCCCGCTGACGGCAATGCCAACGGGACCGCCACAAGCCCCCACGCCCAACGCAGTCGCCATGCCGACAGCACGACCGGCCTGTTTGCGGCGCTGTGGATCACGAAACCCCACGTGATGACCACCCACTTCGGTGGTCCACTGCGCCGCGTCGGCAACCAAAATCCAAGGGCTGATACCGCGGATGCCCGCCCGCGATGCGACGCGAGCGGAACCGGCGGCAATTGCTTTGATGCTTGCTGACCCCATTCGCACGCAGGCGACGTCGATCTGACGACTTTCGTCTTTCCCAGTGACGCACCAGCAAGCAAAGTGTTCGCAGTTGTCGAACACTAAGTGATAACCGCGCCGGCCAACCTGGCTGAGTGCGCGGGACACGATGGCTTCGCGAGGAAGATGATTTGAATAGTCAATGAAGTGAACGGAGTCTTGACCGCCACGGGTCACCGATTCAAAGGGAGTTTGCTTGACTTCGAATTCGGACGAGGATCCAGGGCCTGCGACGCCGCCGGCACCGTCCGTGAAATGGACGACGCTGTTGTCACCCAAATCGATGCCGTGATGCTGAAACGGAACGCCCTTCCGCTGTCGCCAGACAAAAAAATGATCACCTCGCGCCAAAACGTTTTACCTCAGGAGTCGAATAGTGATGGATTCGCACGCAGGCCCACTTTCTTGGGACACACCCCAGAAAGATGCGGACGAGCGCATCCTTTCGGAATGAAATGAAAGTGCCTGCGGAAGCAAGGATGTCACGTGAAAAGTCGACACGTTGTCAAAGTTGGATCGCCGAAGCTGGATTCTTTTCGCTGTCCCTTGAGTCCGTAGAGATTCTAAAGGGCAACGTTTTCATGCAAATCTGTTTTTTGCTTGGAATCGTCGGGTTTTCGCGTTGCCGGATAGATTTGGTCCCGATCATTGCGTTTTTCGTTGTCTCGGACGGGAATCGAAAAACACAATCCAACACTCAACCCAGCGACCGATCCAAGTGTCCCGTCACTCGCAACGTGAACGGGCGTGGAGGTGTCAACGATGTTCGTCGGCCAGGAGGGCGATCGAATCGCGTGCTCCCAATCCGATTCAGCGGTCAAGGAAAGTCACTGTCAGTACGCGCCGTGAGGGACCGTGAAACGCTGTCGGCTACACGATCTCTCAAGTGATCTGTTCTTGATGACGATCGAAACGCCTTGCGTCGATGCGACCACCGAATGCGGTGATGCAACACGTACCGCCATAGCCGGCAAGTAACCAAGCATACAAATGAAAGTGGGAGTCGATGGTGGGAGCGTCCGCGAAGCGGTATTCAGCCACGCTCATGCCCGCGGCAGAGAGTCCCGAGAGCGACATCGCGGCAACCAGCAAGAACAGCCCCTTCGGCCGTTGGGGCGCGAGTCCTGCAAGGGCGCAGCGCGCTGCGATCAGCGGCGCCGCGATCCAGTACAGCGTCAGCACCAACCAGTACG
>JBPCVD010000516.1:0-2595 GCA_051010815.1 Rubripirellula sp. | reverse complement strand
GATGTCACGTTGGAAAGAAGCGATTCGGTACACGACGGTTGATCCTGGGAATGTTGCGTCTTTGACATGATGAAACATGAATCTACCGTTTCTTCACGCATCTTGTGACGATTTCTAGACGCCGTTGTCGCCAGCGACTCTTTTTGACCCACACGAACAGCGTCAACATCGACGCGAATAGCGATGACGCCAAGCGAACCCATCCAATGGCTGCATGGCGGCAGCCAGATTTCCGATCAAGAGAGAAAGGAGTTCCAGCGGGGAAACTTCGATTCGCAACTCAGCAACCGAATTTCAAGACAATTCCGGCACGGGTGCACCATCAGCCATCAAGACATGCGGACGTCCCGTCTGATCATGAATCACGGCCTGAGGATCGATTCCTATTTTTCGATACAGCGTGGCGATCACATCCGCATAAGTGATCGGACGTTGAAGGACTCGTCCAGCCTCTCGGTCGGTCGCTCCCAAGATGGCTCCGCCAGGTACACCGCCACCTGCCATTACCCCCATCGACGCGTTTGGCCAGTGATCACGTCCTCCCTTCACATTGACTTTCGGCGTGCGACCGAACTCACCCCACGCTAAAACCGTCGTGTCCTCAAGCATGCCACGAGACTCAAGATCCGTGACCAAAGCGTGAAACCCGAAATCGAACAATGGGCCGAGGTGCCGCATGCGATTGTTGTTGTCGGAATGAGTGTCAAAATCGCTGAGTGAAACACTGACCACGCGCACGCCAGCTTCGACCAATCGCCGAGCAAGCATCAGCTTTTGAAGCGAGTCAGGCCCCTCACTGGTATACGACTGCGTGCCCAGCGACGAGACAGGTGGCGTGTAATGCGCGATGACCTTCTTGTCTTCTTTGCTGATGTCCATCGCTTCGGCAAATGCGCCCGAGGTGAGCACCCTGTAGGCCTGATCCGTGAATTGATCCATCGCCGTCATCGAGCCGGACGGATCGAGTTCACGCCTGAACTGATCAATGTTTTTCAGCAATGACAGCCTGTCATCCAGACGAGACACCGGCAGATCATGAATCAGGTTCAATTCCGTTTTGTGATCCGATCCAAGACGCTTCAATTCGCCCTTCATGCTCGGCTCAAGTTCGCGTTGCCACATGCTGGAGATGTCTGGACGAAATGGCTTGCAACCGATGCCAAGAAATCCAGGCCGCGCACTGTTGCGTACGAGCGGTCGCCCTTGCATCAGGTCGATAAAGCTGGGGACCTCGTCCTCCGCGGAACCAAGCAAGTGCTTGACCACGCAACCCATTGCCGGACGCCCGCCAATGGACTTCAGCTCTTTTTCCTTGTGCCCCGACTGACACTGAAACGCGTGGTGCTTTCCATCTGAACCGACAAGCGAACGAAGCAGCACAAGCTTGTCCGCGATTTTGGCGCATTGCGGCATCAACTCAGTCAACTGCATCCCGGGCACACGGGTGCTGATCGGAGCGAAGGGACTCCGTAGTTCGCTAGGTGCATCAGGTTTGGGGTCGATCAGATCCATCTGGGGCGGGCCGCCGTCCAGATGAATCACGATGATCGATTTACGCGAACCGGATTGCCCACTTGCAGCCTCGGCAGCCAAAATTTCTGGCAAATGAAGACCGGCGAACCCAAGTGATCCAGCCGTCAGAAAGCCGCGGCGGGAAACCCCCGTGCAGTTCTTGTAGGGCGTTCCAAACGTGAATCGAAGCATTGAACGGCTCTCCAGGACTCATTCTCGCAGCCCACAGTTTAGTCCTTCCGTCCGCGTCATGGGGCGGCGTTGATCACGACGAAAACTTCTTGACTCCCTGACCGGACCCGTGTACTTTACATTGCAAAGTCAACGATCACGAACGTCACTTGGAAGCAGACCGTGGAGCTCCGCGAAGCACTCCAACAGATTTCTGACATCCGTCAGCAGATGGCGCGCGGCGAAGTGTTTCGTGGCTACCGGGCGCTGACGGTCGCGTTTTCAGGCGTGCTGGGGTTGCTGGCGGCCTCGTATCAGTCGACGTGGGTGCCTGCGCCCGAGTCTGACTTGGGACGCTATTTGATCCTGTGGATTGGTGTCGCGTTGGTCGGCGCAACAATCGCAGGCATCGAACTGCTCTTCAGGGCACGGCATGCGGGCCCCGGTCTGGCTCGAGACATGACGCGATTGGCGGTCGAACAGTTCCTACCGTGTCTCGTCGTCGGGGCGTTGTTGACGATTTGCATCTATCGCTTCGCTCCGGGCGTGGCGTGGATGCTACCCGGACTTTGGTCACTAATGTTCGGACTGGGGATTTTTGCCTCGTGTCGGCTCTTGCCATCTCAAGTTGTTTGGGCGGCGTTTTACTACGTCGTTTGCGGCTGCTGCTTACTTCGTTGGGGTCAGGGGGAAAACAGCTTGGCACCCTGGCAAATGGCGACAGCCTTTGGCGGAGGACAGATGCTGTGCTCGGCAATCCTGTATTGGACATTGGAGCGAAAGCATGACGCGTAAGTCGAACAAGCCCCAACCCAATGACAGCACGCAAACACCGGCGTCCTCGGGACGGTTTTCGTACCACGGCCTCGATCGTGTGATGCATGAAAAAGCGAGATTGGGCATCCTCGCTTC
>JBPCVD010000515.1:0-3843 GCA_051010815.1 Rubripirellula sp. | reverse complement strand
TTCGATTGGTTGGAAAAGATCGCCTGCTGATGGGACACGGTTCCTCCATTTCGATGTGGAACCTCACCGATCGCTCGGTTGAGTACTCCGTCAATGGCGTCGCCAAACAAGATTTCTGGGTCACTCCTGACGAGCGATACTTCGCAGCATTCGATACGCGTAATTCGTTAACCATCTACGACCTGTCCAATGGCGAAGCGTTGGCACGACAGACTTGGGAGAGCTTCGGCTCGGCGACGGCCTGCATCAGCCAGGACGGCCAGTACCTTGTCTGCGCCAATCGTTCTGCGATTCATGTTTGGAGTCTTCGGGATGCCAAGCCAGTGGTTGAACTTCCACTTGGCGGCCTGCAAGTCACCGACGACACGCCGCTGTCTTTGCTGAGCGGCGGTTGGATTGCGGCCGGGCCACAGTTCTACAGCACTGGGTTGAAGCTAGTCGTTTGGCGTTACGACGTGCGCGGCGTCAGCCTCAAGCATCAGGAGATGGTCGGCCGTGAATTGCTCGCGGTGGCGATGGCGGGTTCCTATGGCAAACCAAAGTCAGTGCTGGTGGGAGCGGCGACCGTACCGCACAAAGACGCCATCAATCTGATGAAGAAGGTTGATACCAGTAAGCTGAAGATGCTGGAACGTGGATCCAGAATTCGAGTCGAGGCCACGGGCGACTCTCGCATCGTCAGCGGACTCCGACGGGCCGTCCAGACCAACGGTTGGATTGAAGACCCTGCATCCGAAATCATTCTTTCGGGATCTGCCAAACTAGCCGAGCCTCAGACGTTGACCTACCGAGTCACACAATTTGGCGGCGGCAACACCGGTGCGACAAGCGAAGAAACCCACACCGTGCAACCTTGGGTTCAGAAAGTCGAAATCCGATATCAAGACAAGTACGCGTGGGGAACCGCCGTTGGCGGTGTACCGTGGTCCGTTCATACCTCGGGTAACGAGACGCTTGGCTCGGAACTCAGCAAGTCCTCCGATCAGAGCTACGCATTATTCGAAAACCTGAAAATCCCCGAAGAGATCCTTTACCCGCGATACCAACGTGGACTCGGCCAAACGTGGATCACCTCCAACGGGTTCGTTGACGAAGCTAAGTAGCAGTGAGCAATCGGTAAACGAACAACGTTTCATCTTTGTCTCCTACGACATACAGTCGTTCACCAGCATCATCGACAGCAATTCCCTCCGCTTGCCGTACGCCGTTCCCGTCGTCGTCAGAATGCAGTTCGAATCGATGGGTCACCGCGTTGCTGTGGCGATCGAAGCCAAAAACAGATTGGGCCTGATGGCTAACGATCCAAAACAAATCGCGGCGACCGTCATAACAGATCCCAGATAAATCGACGTCCGCGCGATCGGAAACGAACCCTTTTTCTTTGTCGAGCAATTCGATGGAGACAATCTCGTTGAACGTCGCATCGACAGCGATGAGCATTCCGGGCCGATCTTCTTTGAGCAACAACATCTCGCTGCGAAGCGGATCGAACGCGATCCCTTCCAGTCCCTTGTTGGCATGACGGTCGAAGTCGCGAGCGATTTCTTGATAACCTGACAACTCATCGAGTCGATGATCAGAAAGCTCCGCGCCCGACACGCTGTCGTACACCAGGATTTTCGCTGAATCCTCGTCGACCACCCACAGGCATCCGTCCGGTCCGATCGCAATTCCTTCCAAGCCTCGATTTCCCACATCCAACCGCTGCAGGATTTTTCCTTCGGTATCGATGCGGAACAATCGACGATGTTTGTCACCGACCGTCCATAGCGAACCGTCCGATGCGAACGCCAATCCTGAAGGCTCCGACAAACCCTCTTCATGGTGGTCGATCGCATACGACGCTTCGAGCTCAATCCCGAGTGATACAGGCATCTCGCCAAACTCCGCCAAAGCGAGACCATCCGAGCACGTCATCGCCATCATTCAAGACACGGACCCTCAAGACCTTCATTCTCAATACACGGAATCAAGACATTGCCGTCAATCAATGCCAACCTCAGGCCCTTCTGAGAATCCGGTAACCGACCAATAACACCAACGATCCGCCGATCGCAACGAGCAGGCTACGGAAATCGAAGCCGTCAATTGCACCGAATCCGAGCTTCGTCCCGAGGAAGCCACCGACGACGGAACCGGCAATTCCGAGCAAGATCGTGATGATAATCCCACCAGGATCCCCTCCCGGCATCAGCAGCTTTGCGACCGCACCCGCAATTAGTCCGAAGACAACCCAGGACAAAATGCCCATATTCGACTCGATGTAGTTTGATGGATGGAAGCTTCCGTTTTCGCCGCATCAACGGCTGACGCCACGCTCATCGTAACACCGCCACGGGGGGACAATCAACGCGATGACGATGCCGGGAGCGATCCGTTCAATCACTCGCTTCGAGGCCGAGTTCTCCAAGCTGAAAATCGGAGAAATAGACGACGGGATCACCCAGCTGACTCGTTCGCGACCCATGAACGACCAGACGAATGGCGTTTCGGTCAAAGACTTCCTCGATGGGTATCGTCCCGATCAGCTCTTCTTCCAAGAACACGTACCAATCAGCGTTTTGTTTTTCGATGTAAACCACGTGATATCGGTCGAGCATGGAAACGGGAGTTTCGATGCGCTGTGCCTGACTAACATCACCAAAGTCTTTTGACTTGATTCCTAACTCCACCGAATCGGCGTTCAAACGCAAGCAGCCTCGACGCCCGGGTAGTCGGCCCGCCTCGAATCCAAAATCAATGTCGACAGGCCCCGAGTCGGGCTGCAACCAGACGAACAGACTGACACGCGGATGGGCAAGCTCGGGCAACGGACGCGTCAACGCTCCCTGGCGAGTCGTGCACGCGATCGCAGTCGACGCATCGGGCGCCTGCACAGCATTCCACGCGCCAATCATCGAACCTCCGACATCCCATCCCGCCAGCGTGACGCCATCGTAAAGCGGGTCACTCGATACGACCCGACGATAATCCCTGGGGCCTCTGGCGGACGGCCAATTGACCAAGGAAACGACGGCCAACAATCCAATCACAGCGACAACCACACCAGCAACCCAGCGTTGCCACCTGGCTGCGAACCGAGTGTCCGATGCGTCACCCTCTCGAGATGTGTCAGCGGCGATTCCTTCCTCTTCAATCCCGGAACCCGACACGGGCTCCAATGAAGTGGTCTTCGTTTGCGCGATCGCGCGGTCGGCGTCACCCTTATCGGCGCTCACCGCCGTTTTGGGAACGATCTGCTGAGTGACCGCTTCCGGACTGACAGAACCCGGAACGCCAACAACGGGCCGCCTGATCGTTGGCTGCTCGCTCATCGACAATGGCGTGGACTGCAAAGTGACGGGCAATTCGATCGTTTCCTGCATTTCCTTTGACACATCCAATCGATCGATCGCGTCGATCAAGGTTTCATAGGAATCAGGGCGTCGATCCGGATTCGGATCCATCATTCCCATCAACAGCTGCCACTGATTCGAAGGCAGGTCGATCGGAAGATCATCGGCGATCACAAGTGGCCTCGTCTTTTGCTGAAAGAGTGCGGCCACGCTTCCGCCCGCGAAAGGCGGGGTGCCAAACAGCAAGTTCCAGGCTGTCGCTCCGAGCGAATAGATGTCGCTTCGAAAGTCGACGGCATTTCCGACGAACTGCTCGGGCGACATGAAGGCGGGACTCCCCATGATCTTATCGCCGGTCGTCAGCTTCAATTTTTCCGGATCGTGCTCGGTGAACATCGCCAGACCAAAGTCCGTGATCTTGACGACCCCAACGCTGCTCTCCGCGCCGACCGAACCTTCGGGGGCTGGCATCTGAATCAAGTTTGCCGGCTTGATGTCACGGTGAATC